>NZ_DEXB01000011.1:0-44449 GCF_002366485.1 Hyphomonas sp. UBA3195 | reverse complement strand
GCCCAAAAGGGCCAGACCTTAGGCGACAGCTTTCTTTTCGATGTCGCGCTTGATCTTCAGGGCCTTGGAAGACAGGGCATCTTCCTTTGCCTTCGCCAGGAACGCATCCAGGCCGCCGAGCTTGTCGACAGTGCGCAGGGCTTTCGCCGCGATGCGCATGCGGAAATTCTGGCCCAGTGCATCGGAATGCAGCGTAACCTGTACGAGGTTAGGGCGGAAAATCCGCTTGGTTTTCATTTGCGAGTGGCTCACATTGTGGCCAGTCATCGGCTTGGTGCCGGTAAGTTCACATTCGCGGGACATGGCCTCGCTCCGAATAGGTCTATAGGGATCTCGAAGGCGCGTCGTTACAGGGCAGATGGCCCCCGTGTCAACTCTGAGGATCAGGCATTTCGGCAGTTTTCCGGTTGCGGGTGTCATCCGCTGTCATACTTGTTGAATGCAAACCCCATCCGAATGAGGCATGATCAGGGCATGGCTGTTCAGGTGGTGTTGGAGAAGACGGGGTATAGGGGATGTTGTAACCTAGTGCTCCGGAAAGGATTCTGGTTCAGATGAAACGCGCTTTCCTTCTTGCCTCTGCTGCAGGACTCGCCCTCGCTGGTTTTTCAGCTGCCGATACGGCCCCAAGCAGTGCGGCCCCCGCTGTCCTTGCCAATGTTAAGGCCGGTGAGGCCACACGCATGGTCTATGAACTGGAGGCGAAAGCCTATGTCCTGTTCATCCCGGCAACCGGCCGGGCCCATTTCGATGTCGAGATGCGCCCCGATACCTACAATATCAAATCACGCGTCAAGGTGACCGGCATCGCCGACTGGTTCGTGAATTACGACATGCACCTGCAGGCCTCCGGCTATACGCGCGGCGACGAGCTGAAGACCTATAATTACGTGTCGCAGAACCGGGACGGTAAAAAGAACCGCCGGGTCAATCTGACAATCACGGATGACGATTTCTCGATGACTGCCAATCCGGTCTTCGGGAATCTGGGCGAACCCCCGGCCACGGTTGAGCAGGTCCTCAAGACGAATGACCCGATTACCGCGCTCATCACATTCGCGCTCGAGCCCCGCGCGCCAGGTGCTGACCCGTGCGGCGGTCCGATCCGTCTGTTCGATGGTCGCCAGCTGACCTATCTGCACCTTGAAAATGCCGGCACGAAACAGATTGATGTGAAGGCTTGGTCTGGTGAAGCCATCGAGTGTCACATCACGATGGAAAAGGTCGCTGGCTACAAGAAGGACAAGTCTGACAATGACAATCTGTCAGGCATCGACGGCCCGCTACGCATGTGGCTCGCACCCCTGCCAAATGGTGCGACCGTTCCGGTGAAAATCCAGGCCGATACAGACAAGATCGGCAAAGTCACCCTTCAAGCCTCGAAACTCTATTTTGAGCCGGTTGTAACATCAGAAGCCGCGCTGAATTCTGACGGCGGCTAAACTCGTTACTTTTCGATGGGCAGGCTTCGCAGCGCATCGATCAGCTCAGACATGTCTTCTGGAAGAGGCGCTTCGAACCGAAGCGCCTCTTTCGTTATGGGATGTACAAAGCCGAGCACAGCGGCGTGCAAGGCCTGACGGGGAAAGGCGCGCGCCGCATTGGTTCCCGCAATGTGCGCATCGCTTTGCCCATGGACTGTAATCCCCTTGTGACGTCCATAAACCGGATCACCAATCAGCGGTGCGCCGATATGCGCCATATGCACCCGTATCTGGTGGGTCCGGCCAGTTTCCAGCTGGCATTCCATCAGCGCCGCTGCAGGCAGCCGAGTGCCCTTGTCTCTGGTCCCGAACGTTTCGAGTGCCCGGTAGTGCGTGACGGCGTTGCGGCCAACACCGCTTTCAGGGTTACGCACCACCGCCATCTTCTTCCGGTCTGCAGTGGACCGGGCGATCGGCATGTCCACCGTACCCGACAATGGCCGCGGCGCGCCGCGCGTCACCGCAAGGTATTTGCGTTCAATATCGTGTTTCTGGAACAGTTCAGACAGGCCGAGATGCGCCGCCTCGGTCTTGGCCGCGACCAGAACGCCGGTCGTCAGCTTGTCGATCCGGTGAACAATGCCCGGCCGCTCTACCCCGCCAATTCCCGAGAGTTGTCCCCGGCAATGATGGAGCAGCGCGTTGACCAATGTGCCGTCCCAGCTGCCGGGTGCCGGGTGGACTGCCATACCGGATGGCTTGTTGATGAGGATCAGGTGCTCGTCCTCAAACAGGACGTCGAGCGGGATGTCTTCCGGGTCTGGTGTTGCAGGAACAGGCTCCGGCAGCTTTATCAGATAGCTGGCACCGGCGATGGCACTGCGCTTCGGGTCCAGCACGGCCTCCCCGTCGAGCGTAACCGCGCCTTCAAGAATCAACGCTTTCACGCGCGAGCGCGACAATTGCTCAGCCTTTGAGGCGAGAAAAGTATCAAGCCGGGTGCCGGTATCGTCCGCAGTAGCAGTAATTTTCAGGGTGTCCATTGTGGCGCTTATAGACGAACTTCCGACTGATCGTCATGCTATTGTCAACAGACCGGACTAGGGGAGGTTCGGAACACGGGAGAGAACCATGACCAAGATCACTCGACGCGGCCTGCTGGGCGCTGCTGCTACCGGAACCCTGAGTGTTGCCGCCTGCGCAACCACGGCTACCAATGTTGCGCCAAAGCCGGCGCCATATGCAGGCGAGGTTGAGTTCCTCCATGGAGTCGCATCCGGTGACCCACTCAGTGATCGGGTCATTATCTGGACCCGCGCCACCCCCAAGACCGGCACTGGCCCGATCCCTGTCTCCTACAGCGTTACCGATCCCGAAAATCCCTCCGCCCCACCTATCACCGGCACAGCTATGGCAACTGCATCGCGAGATTATTGCGTGAAGGTCGACGTTGCCGGGCTCAAGCCGGGCAAGGCCTATTCCTACGCCTTCAGCGTTGCGACCGAAGCGGGCAATGTCGACTCGCCGGAAGGTCGCCTGAAAACAACGGCGCTTCATGGGGACGCCCCCGTGCGCATGGGCGTAGTTTCCTGCTCAAACTGGCAGTTTGGATATTTCAACGCCTATGAAGCGTTGTCGAAGGAAGAAGACCTCGACGTCATTCTTCATCTTGGTGACTATCTGTACGAATATGGCGTGGATGGTTACGGAGCCGAAGTGGCGACCGAGATTGGCCGCGTTCATGATCCGATCACGGAGATGGTCACGCTCTCCGATTACCGGATGCGCCACGCGCAATACAGGAGCGACCCTGCCCTGCAGGCTGCACATGCGCTCGCGCCATGGATTTGCACATGGGATGATCATGAAAGCACAAACAATTCCTATCGGACGGGCGCCCAGAATCACAATCCAGAAGAAGGCGAAGGCGATTGGTCGGATCGCAAACAGGCTGCCATTCAAGCCTACTTCGAGTGGATTCCATTGCGTGAGCCCGCTGCGGGTGAAATCACATCCGCCGTCTGGCGGAGTTTCACCTTTGGCGATGTCGCCACCATCCATGCCCTGGAAAGCCGCCTGACGGGGCGCTCACCCGATGTCAGCTGGTTTGATGCGCTCACCGGCGTTACCGACCAGGACGTCATGATGCAACGCGTCGCCGAGACCCTGGAGACAATCAATGATCCAGCCCGCACCATGCTTGGATCAGAGCAGGAAGCCTGGCTGTCCGGCGAGCTCAAAAGCTCGGTCGAGCGCGGCAAGGCCTGGCAGGTTCTCGCCAACCAGGTCGTGATGGCCCGGACAAAACTGCCGAATTTCCAGGAAACTCTGACGCCTGAACAACTCGCCGCGCAAGACAACGGCTTTGTCCAGACCATGGTTGGCTTTTCAGCGCTGGGCCTGCCATTCAATCTGGATGCGTGGTCCGGGTTCCCTGCTGCTCGCGAACGGCTCTACGCGGGCGCCGCTGCGGCAGATGCGAAACTGATCACACTGGCAGGAGACACACACACGGCCTGGGTGAACACACTCTATGACGCCGAGGGTGGCAAACGCGGCGTCGAGTTCGGGTGCACCTCGATCACTTCACCGGGCACAGGCGCCTACATTAAGGGAATCCCCGATCTGGGCGAACAATTCGCCGACGCAAACCCGGAAGTGAATTGGCACGATCCGTTCAATCGTGGTTACACAATCGTCACCCTGTCGAAGGACACGGCGCGCGCAGAGTATCGCACCGTGTCGAACATCCTGAGCCGAGACTATGCGGTTGAAACGGTAGCTGTGTACGAAACAAGCCAGGAAAATGGCACACTGAGCGATCTGGTAAGCGTCGCCTAGTCGAGGATACCGGCGAGGCTGGAGCGTCCACCGTCCAGCTTCAGCAGCTCGCCGGTAACAATGGCGGCTTCTGGAGAAGACAAGTACCGGGCAGCATCTGCAATTTCATCAGCAATCGCTGCGCGCCCCAAGGGGGTGCGCCGGGTTGTCCAGCTTTCAATACGCTCTTCACGAGGGCGGATGGCGATGATGCCGTTGACGCGTATTTGTTGTTCAGCCAGCTCGACAGCGCCGGCCTTGATGACACCCAGTACGGCAGATTGGGTAATCGTCTCAGTGAACCGTCCTGGCATGGTTGCCATGGCCGAATAGGACAGGACGAACGTGACGGCCCCCTTCTGGCGGATGCGTTCAACACCAGACTCAGGCAGGTCTTCTTGCTCAGAAATCCGTTCGGAAAAGACCTTCAACGCCAAGGCCGCGCCGCGTGTGGCCTTGGCCACCGCCTTGTCGAATTTCTCCTGCGCGAAGTCTTCCAGTGAATCTGCAGCTTCAATATCCGGAATGACGATCAGATTGTCGACTCGGCCAAACGCCTCGACCGCTACGGTTAGCGCGTTGCGCAGACCGAGCCGCGTATGCAACTCACCATGATGGAGCAATACTTCGTCTGGCACAGCGTTACGTGAGGCGGCTATCCGGTCATCAGAAGGGTCAGCCGCGACGACATGATGACCAAACTTGCTGAACCGACGTGCGACAGCGTCTCCAACCTCACGGCCGAGACCCAGGATGACCGTGACGGGCTGAGCCATAGCCCCTAGGCCCTGGTATCTGTTGTTGGATCAGCGACAGGTCGGCTACGCCTTGTGCGGATGTCATCTCCGACCACGGACAGACGGTCGTTCAGCCGGTGTAGCGCTGCCAGAATTTCGGCCAACAAGCGTACGACGATGTAAAGAAAGCCGAGTACAGCCAAACTGGCGACGATACGTCCGATTCCATGGAAGACATGGCCGCTGAAGATCTGTCCCAACCCTGATAGCACAGCGAACGCTGCGGCTATGACGAACAGTATGGCGAGGACGCCCGTAGCCTGTTTGACGGCTCCAAGCGTCATCGCTCTTTCCTGATCAAAAATCTCGCGCATGCGTTTTCCTTATGCCTGCTGAAATTCAGGCTAGGGCACAAAGATGAAGGCGAGGTTTCGAGGCCCTAGCTCGCTTCCAACACGTGAAGCTGTTGCTTGATCTGCAGTTTTTCGCGCTTAAGGCGTTTTAATCGAAGGGCATCTGCCGACGGTCGTTTCTGTTCCTCGTGGATAATCTCGTCGAGTTTGCGGTGCTTGTTGGCGAGCTCATTGATCCGGCCTTTAAGCGACATGGCAGTCTCCTTCTTGCTGTTAAGTTGTTGTGTCTTAACGGCAACAGTAAATCACAAGAGGTTGGGGGCGTCACGGGGGGCGGCCCCCGGAATCGCGCTCAAACGCGTGAATTATTGTTTACCTGCCTGCTGGCTGGTTTTCCTGCGCGCTTTCTGGGCGAACATCGCCTGGTCGGCCAGTGCCAGCAGGCTTTCAGCGTTCTGGCCCACCTGCCATTCGACCACACCACAGGACGCGCCGATCCGGACTCCCGGATGGGCATCATCGCCATCACTCCGCACCACCAGCTGGTCGACTTCATGTGTGAGCTGCTCTGCCTTCAGCCGGCTGTCGTCCACATTGGCCTGCGCCAAAACGATTCCGAATTCATCCCCGCCTAGTCTGCCCACGATATCGGTCTCGCGCGTATGGCGCAGCAACAGCTCCGCGATACGGATCAGCACCTCATCGCCCGCCGCATGCCCGAACACGTCATTGACCTGTTTGAAGTGGTCGAGATCGATATAGATCATCGAAAGCGGTGTTCGGAACCGCGCCGCAAGGGCGATTTCACGCCGGATCTCTCGTTTGAAGGCCCGCCGGTTGAAGACGGGACACAGTGCGTCATTGTCGGCGAGTGAAACCGCCTCATCAAGCGCGTCTCGCAACTCATCTGCGTCTTCGCGCAAAACCAACACTTCATCACAGAGGGCTTCAATGGCGGCGCGGGCCCTGAAATCCAATGCTGACAGGTCAACGCCCAGCACATTCAGCAGTGCCAATCGTTCCGTCGCCTTTGGAGTGTAGAAGTCGTCCGCCATGTCGGAAGGTTAAGCAAATATTACGCCGAGATACAGTCATTCCTGCCGCGTGAGCCAACACGCTGGCAGTTGACGCCGCAACCCGCTTACTTATGTTGCGCGTTTTCCAGCGGCGAGGCTTCCCATGACGGACACAGATTCCCCACAGGTCGGCATTATTATGGGTAGCCAGTCTGACTGGCCAATCATGCGATTGGCCGCTGAGATCCTCGAGGAACTGGGTGTTACGCACGAAACCCGCATCGTGTCCGCCCACCGCACACCTGACCGATTGGTTGAGTATGCAAAATCCGCGCGCGGACGCGGCATGAAGGTCATTATCGCTGGCGCTGGCGGCGCTGCCCATCTGCCCGGCATGGCCGCGTCGATGACCCCCCTTCCCGTGCTTGGTGTGCCAGTTCAGTCGCGGGCCTTGTCCGGCATGGATAGCCTGCTTTCCATTGTCCAGATGCCGAAAGGTGTGCCCGTCGGCACGCTGGCCATCGGTGAGGCTGGCGCGTCGAATGCCGGACTGCTGGCTGCGTCGATCATCGCCCTTCAGGATCCTGTCGTCGCAGACAAGCTGGATGCGTTCCGCCAGGCCCAGACGGACAAGATTGGCGAGTCTCCAGAGGCATGACGATGATCGCGCCCGGTCGCACCATCGGGATACTGGGCGGCGGCCAGCTCGGCCGTATGCTGGCTAGCGCCGCGAACCAGCTTGGCTTTGATGTCCACATTTTTTGCCCGGAAACGGACTCCCCGGCGTCGCGCGGTGCGCGCAAGACTTGGAATGCCGATTACCTCGACGCCGATGCAATGCGTGAATTCGCAAAATCCTGCGATGTCGTCACACTCGAGTTCGAGAACATCCCGGTCGAAGCAACAGACCTGATTGCGTCATGCGGAGTCGCGCTGCATCCCGGGCCCAGATCTCTCGCCATCTCGCAGGACCGCGCCGAAGAGAAGGCATTCCTGAACCGGATCGGCATTCCAACAGCGCCCTACGAAGTCATTGAGTCGGCAGCTGACATTCCTCCTGCCCTGAAGCGTGTCGGGGGCACGGGCGTGCTGAAGACCCGCCGCGATGGATACGATGGCAAGGGGCAGACTTGGGTCCGTGCGGCTGACGAGGCCCAGGCGGCATGGTCCGCCATTGGAGAGGCCCCAGCAGTGCTGGAAGCAGCCATCCCCTTCGAGTGTGAAATTTCAGTCATTGTCGCCCGTTCCAGCGCCGGTCAAACGCTGAGTTGGGCACCCCCACGCAACATGCATGAAGACGGCATTCTGGCCCGGTCGGTCGCGCCATCCGGTCTCAGCAAAGCCGTTGAAACCGAAGCCCGCGAAAAGGCCATGAAACTGGTCGACGCCCTCGACCATGTCGGCGTCCTCGCCCTTGAATTCTTTGTACTTTCAGACGGGACGCTTCTGGCCAACGAGTTCGCCCCAAGGGTTCACAATTCCGGTCATTGGACACCGGAAGCCTGCCAGACAGGCCAGTTCGAACAGCATATCCGCGCCATCTGCGGCTGGCCCCTCGGCGATACCCGCCGCCTCCATGACGCAGAGATGCGAAATCTGATCGGTAATGAAGGCTTGGTTGACCCGACGAAGCTGAACGCCGATGAGACTCTGACCCTGTATGGAAAGAGAGACGCCCGACCCGGCCGCAAGATGGGACACATCACGCGCCGGATTGCCCCCAGAAAGGACTGAATGCATGCTGCTTCCCGTTTCGACCTGGACTGACATCGAAACCTGGCTGAAGACGTCCAAGACCATCGTCATCCCGATTGGCTCCATGGAGCAGCACGGGCCTAATGGTTTCATCGGGACGGATGCGCTGTGCCCTGAAATCATTGCCCACGAAGCCGAAAAGCTAGCGCCGGAGGACATGCTGGTCGGCCCAACCTTCAGTGTCGGCTGTGCCCAGCACCATCTCGGCTTTCCCGGCACGATCACGTTGCGCCCCTCAACCATGATCGCTGCAATGGCGGACTGGACCGAAAGCCTGATGCGGCACGGCTTTGAGCGTATCTACTGGCTGAACGGCCATGGAGGAAACATCGCCACGATTGAAGCGGCCTTCTCTGAAATTCACGCCCGGCGCAGCTTTGACCCGCGCGGCGAGGACAATCGTCACGGCCTGAGTTTGAAACGTCGCGACTGGTGGGATTTCAAATCCGTCATGTCCTTGTGCAACCAGCTCTACCCGGTCGGTCATGGCAGCCACGCCACCGCATCGGAAGTTTCGGTGACATATTACGGCTACCCCGATCATGCCCGCACAGATGTGGAAATGACGCCAAAAATCGCCCCGAACGGCAAGATTGGTGATGCCGTGCAATATCGCCGCGACTTCCCGGATGGCCGTATCGGATCGGACCCCACGCAATCGAATGTGGAAGACGGCGGAAAGATCGTGGCAGCCGCTGCGCAGGCGGTGCTGGACGAGGTACGCCGCTTCTCCGCATAGAGCGGGTCGCTTCTACTTTAGGCCACTGGCCAGACTCGCCGAAGAACGGTATCACGAGGCTCCCGGGAAAGGATCTGTCGCGAAGAATGCTGGACATTCAGAAGCTGGAGAAATCCTTTGGTGAAAAGCGGGCCGTGCAGGGCCTGTCCTTCACCGTAGAAAAGGGAACCGTGCTCGGTTTTCTCGGCCCGAACGGGGCGGGAAAGTCGACCACGATGCGTATGATCGCGGGTGTGTTGGAGCCGGACTCCGGCGACGCCACGATTGACGGCAAGTCAATCGTCTCAGCCCGTCGCGAGGCGCAGGCCGCTTTGGGCTACCTGCCCGAGGGCGCGCCGCTATATGACGACATGACCCCACCAGAATTCCTCGCCTTCATGGCGGCTGCTCGGTCCCTCCCCCGGTCCGAACGTAAATCGGCAATCGAACGCGCCATTGCGGACTCTCGCATTTCCACCGTTTGCGGACAAAGGATCGGATCGCTCTCCAAGGGCTATCGCCGCCGTGTCGGCCTGGCCGGCGCCATCCTGCATGATCCACCAGTCTTGCTGCTGGACGAGCCCACCGATGGCCTAGACCCCAACCAGAAGCGAGCTGTGCGCGCCCTGATCGCGCGTATGGCGCCGCGCAAGGCGATTGTCATCTCCACGCACACGCTGACCGAAGTTCCGGCCATGTGTACCCGCGCCATTGTTGTGGATCGCGGCCGTATTGTTGCCGACGAGACGCCCGAAGGCCTGTTGAAGCAATCTGCAGATGGCACGCTTGAAAGCGCGTTTACGCGGCTAACCGACCAGGCAGAGGCCGAATCCGCATGAACCGGTTCCGTCAACAATTCGACAGTTTCCTGCCGACCTTCCGGCGCGAGCTTGGCGCATACTTCGCAACACCTATGGCCTATGTTTTCCTCGCCGTGTTCCTGCTCTCTATTGGCATGTTCACATGGGAGGCCGCCCGCTTCTTCGATACAGGCACTGCAGACCTGTCCCCGTTCTTCGTCTGGCATCCCTGGATCTACATGATCTTCCTGCCAGCGCTCGCCATGCGCCTCTGGGCAGATGAAACCAGTGCCGGAACCGACGAGCTGCTGCTTTCCCTGCCCCTCGGCATGCCGGGCCTGGTGCTGGGAAAGCTCTGCGCCGCATGGACCGTCGCGGCTGTCGGGCTGGTCCTGACGCTACCGATGTGGATCACCGTCAATTATCTCGGCAATCCGGACAATGCTGCCATCGCGCTGACCTATTTTGTCAGCCTTCTGATGGCTGGCTCCTACCTCTCCATTGGGGCCGCTATCTCCGCCCTCACCCGCAGTCAGGTCACCGCCTTTGTTATGAGTGTTGTCGTGGCCTTCGTGTTCACAGCCGCTGGATGGCCCCTCGTCTTGTCCGGTGTGAAGAGCCTGTTCGGCGCGGGCCTTGCCGACCTGGTGGCCCAATTCTCATTCCTGTCGCATTTTGAGGCTGCGCAGCGCGGCGTGCTGGAATTGCGGGCCGTTCTGTTCTTCGTCGGCTTCATGACGCTGTGGACCATCCTCAACGGCCTGTGGGCATCTCGTCAGAGGCTCGGCTGACATGAAGGCGAAACACTACCTCATCATCGCAACAGCGCTCACGGCAATCATTTTCGTTGCGGCAAACCTTCTTGTACAGAAGGTCTTCACTGGCGCGCGCATCGATTTTACCGAGAACAATCTCTACACACTCTCGGACGCGACAAAGTCGACATTGGAGTCCGTGGCAGAACCAGTCGATCTGACTTTTGTCTACACACGTAGCGCCGGGCAGGATTTCCCGGCCATCCGCGCCTATGCCGCGCGTGTACGCGAATTGCTGCAAGTCTATGAGAGCCAGTCCGGTGGCAATGTCCGCGTGACCGAGATCGACCCCCTTCCCTTCTCGCCGGCTGAAGACCAAGCGCTCGCCGCGGGCATCACTGCGATCGATACAAACGGCAGCGATCCGCTCTATTTCGGCATCATCGGTCGCAACTCCATTGACGACCAGCGGGTCATTCCCTTCCTCGCACCCGAACGGGAGGTGACACTAGAATACGACCTGACCCGTATGGTTGCGCGGCTGGACGATCCAGATCCGCCCAGAGTCGGGATCCTGTCTTCGCTGCCCGGCATGACCGCACCCGGAGGTGAAGGCGGGTACACGCTCCTGCGCGACATACACAAATCGTTCGATGTCGAACCAATCGCGGAAACTTTTCAGTCATTGCCTGAAGACCTGGACGTCTTGCTCATCGCTCAGCCGCCACTTCTGTCCCCACGCCAGGAATGGCTGATCGACCAGTTTATCTTGCGAACAGGTCGCGCCGTGATTCTCGTGGACCCCGCTGCCAAGACGGTCGCAAGCACGGGTCCGTTCAACATGAGTGACGCGGCCACGTCCTCCTCCCTCATGGCTTGGGGAGATGCCTGGGGTGTGGAACTGTCGACCGCCGCGGTCGCTGACGCCGCCAGCGCCCTGCCCGTTCCGGTCGATACCGGTGGCGGACGCATAGAGGAACTGGCGCATCCGCTGTTTCTTGGCATACCAGCCGGAGACATGAATCAGGATGACCTGATTACCGCAGACCTCAGCCGAGCAGTCAATTTCGGCGCACCGGGAGCTTTCTCTACTGAAGACTTGGCCGCGACCCTTGAGATGACGCCCTTGCTCTCCACAGGGCCAAGCCCTTCCTTCATTGATGCATCGGACGCCATCACCGACATGGCGCCCCAGCAGGTGCTGCGTCAGTATCAAACTGAGCCAGCCCCGCTCGTCCTAGCCGCAAGACTGTCCGGCAGGCTGAGCACGGCCTTCCCGCAAGGTGCGCCGGCTTTCGATGAACCATCCGATCCAATGCTGGCAGAGATCGCGCGCGCTGAAGCCGCCGCGGCCCTGCCCCACATTTCGCAAAGTGAAACCGATGCACAAATCGTCCTCGTCGCTGATGTCGATTTCATTGCAGATGACTTCTACATAATTCCCAACGAACAGATCGTCGTTGCCGACAATGGCGCGCTGGTCCTGAATGCGTTGGACGCACTGGCTGGGAGTGGAGAACTCTCACGCCTCCGGTCGCGTGCGCCCAGCCTGCGCCGCATGGGGCGAATAGACCGTATGCGGGAAAATGCCGAAGCGATCTATTTCCGCCAGCAATCAGCTCTGCAGGACAATCTCCAGACGGCGCAGGCGCGATTGGAAGAGTTGCAGGCCATCGGTGCAACGGATGGATTTTTCTCTGGCGACCTCGAGGCCGATCTGACCGAAGCCGAGCGTACGGAACTTTTGGACCTCCGCCAGAAGATCGTCGAGTTGCGCGCCCGATTGCGGGAAATCGAGCGCAACTACCGGCGCGACATCGACCGTCTCGAAGGCACGCTCAAAGCCATCAATATCTGGGGCGGCCCATTTCTGGTCTGTTTGATCGGACTATTCGTCTGGTATCGCCAGAAGCGGAAAGCGACAGCATGAGCGATGTGAGATCAAAACAGCGGATTCGTCGTCTCCAGATTATGGGAGGCATTGCGATTGGCCTGACTGCACTGACATTTACTGCTCATAGTCTTCACGGCCCATCTGCGCGGTCGTCTGAACGCGACGGCCAGCGGGTGATCCCCGATTTTGCCGCCATTCGCGCCGATGCCAGCGAGATTCGTGTGACCTTGTCTGATGAAGCCTACACGCTGGCCAACACGCAGGATGGCTGGAAAATGGGAGGCCCGGACGGTTATCCCATCCGCCCCGACCGGCTTGCGGAACTTGCAACGGGCCTTGAAGGCCTGAGCTGGGGCGAAGGGCGCACGCGCGATCCCGACAAGCTGAATCGTATCGGTCTTGGTGACCCGCGAGATGGCGGCACTGGTGCATTGGTCGAAATTCTTGATGAGGATGGCAAGATCACGGCCGCCCTGATTACGGGGCGCAAGGACAGCCGCGTCTATGGTCGCCTGCCAAGCGAGGAACAGGCCTTTCAGGTCAACGGGGACTTGCCGCCACTCTATAGTCATGACGCTTGGCTCGATTTCGATATTCTGGACATCAATTCAGACGCCATCTCGGCCGTAAGGCTCTTCGATTCCATGGGCGAGAGTCTGTATTTGCAGCGCTCTGTCGGATCGAGCGACCGCAGCTTTGTCCCTGGTCCGCCTTTTCAGGACTTCAGATTGGTCAGCCGTCTTGCTGCCTCTACGCCCGCCCTCGCCCTGACGCGGTTTGCACCCATTGGGGTGAAGCCAGCCAGCAAACTGCAAACGCGCACTGTCGCGCGCCATATCACCGAGACCCATGACGGGTTGGAAGTCGAGCTTCGCGCTTTCAGGGAGCCTGATGGGTATTTCGTGACCCTGCGGGCCATTGAAGCCGGCGAAGGCGCCCATCGCGGCAGCACGATCAATGACAAGGCCGAAGGCTGGGCCTATCAGCTGGCAGAGTATGACTGGAATGAATTCACGCCGCGCGTGTCCTCAATTGTGAGAGCGCCGGTCATGGCTATCGAGACCGGACAGCCTGCCCAGCCCTGATCAGGGCGCGATCACCATTGTTTCGAGAACGGGGCCGAAACCAGCTTCCTGGACAATAATCGCACAACCAGACTCACAATGCGGAACACTGAGTTCGACTGGATTTCCCAACCATGGCCCAAGTGCAGATACCCGCGTAACCGGATGGAGCATATCGGTCGTGTTGGCTTCACCGGACAGGTAATCAACAAGCCAGATATCAGCCAGATCCGGCACTTGCCCCGACAGACGAATTTTGTCGCCGGTACGCACAAGTTGGACATCGAAATCTGACTTGTCCTGAATCTTCGCAAGCGCCCGCTCGACATAGTGGCGCTTGTTGCCTGCGCATTGTTCCTGTCCATTATAAACCGTTTGCGGCGTATAAGGGCCGCGCAATCGGAAGCGATCTGTATAGCCCCGCTGTCGATCCTTGGACTCCGTCATCGCCATCGGGTCCTTGTCGCCAAGATAGTCCCAATAGTCGACGGACCAGGTCAGCACGAGCAGGTCATCGCGCTCGGCATTCACCGCCTTCAACGTTTTGTGGGCTTTTGGGCAGGCGCGGCAATTCTGGGACGCAAACAGCTCCACCAATACCGGACCTTCGGCAAAGGCGGGTGCCACCATGAGTTCCATGGCAAGCAGGAGGGAAAGCACAATTCGTATCATTTCAGTCCCAGTTTATAGAGCCAACTCCGCTTCCGTGACAGTCACAGGGATGTGAGGGCTGCAAAAAAGCCCCCACAGCACGCTGCAGGGGCTCTCTGATCAGAAATCGCGAACCGCTCAGGCTGCTGCGCGGGCGAGGTTCCGCAGCACATAGTGCAGGATGCCGCCATTGCGGTAATAGTCGAGTTCGTTCTCGGTATCGATGCGAACCGTCGTATTGGCGGTGAAGCTCGTACCGTCTTCGCGTGTGATCTCCACGGCGAGCGTCTGGCGCGGCTTGATTGAATCGATTCCCTTGATGGTCACCTGCTCTTTACCGGTCAGGCCGAGCGACGCGGCACTCTCCCCGTCAGCAAATTCGAGTGGCAGAACACCCATGCCGATCAGGTTTGACCGGTGGATCCGTTCAAAACTGCCCGCGATGACGGCGCGAACGCCCAGCAGGACCGTACCCTTGGCCGCCCAGTCACGCGACGACCCATTGCCGTAAAGATCGCCAGCAAACACAACCAGCGGTGTACCTTCGGCTTCATACTTCATGGCCGCATCATAGATCGGCATCTGCTCAGCGTCCGGATAGTGTACCGTTACGCCGCCTTCGACACCCGGAACCATCTGGTTCTTGATGCGGATATTGGCGAACGTGCCGCGCATCATGACTTCATGGTTGCCGCGGCGCGAGCCGTAGGAGTTGAAGTCCAGCGGAGAGACCTGGTGTTCCTGCAAGTACACACCAGCCGGGCTGGAGGCCTTGATCGATCCGGCCGGAGAGATGTGGTCGGTCGTGATGGAATCACCAAACAGTGCCAGGACGCGCGCATTCTCGACGTCCGCCGGTGCGTCGATATCCAGGCCCATACCTTCAAAGTAAGGCGGGTTCTGAACATAGGTGGAGGCTGGGGGCCAGCTATAGGTCTGGCCACCGGACACTTCGATGCCCTGCCAGTGCTCGTCGCCCTTGAAGACGTCGGAATAGCGCTCGGCAAACATTTGCGGCGTCACGGCTTTCGACATAATCTCGGCAATCTCGTGCGAGGTTGGCCAGATGTCTTTCAGGAAGACGTCATTGCCGTTCTTGTCCTTGCCCAGCGGATCCGTGGTCAGGTTCACGCGCAGCGAACCTGCGATGGCATAGGCGACGACCAGCGGTGGAGAGGCAAGATAGTTGGCCTTGATGTCCGGGCCGATCCGGCCTTCGAAGTTACGGTTGCCCGACAACACCGAACAGGACACGAGATCGCCATCGGCGATCGCTTTCGCCAGTGGGGCTTCGAGTGGACCGGAATTACCGATACACGTCGTGCAACCATATCCGACGAGGTTGAACCCGAGCGCATCGAGTTCATCCGACAGGCCGGCCTTGTCGAGATAGTCAGTGACAACCTGCGAGCCCGGCGCAAGGGATGTCTTCACCCAGGGCTTGCGGTTCAGGCCCAATTCGCGCGCTTTCTTGGCCACAAGGCCAGCAGCAATGAGAACGGACGGGTTGGACGTATTCGTACAAGATGTAATCGCCGCAATGAACACGTCACCATGCGTGACGGTGTAGTCCTTGCCTTCGACCGCGATTGGTTCAGCGGCATCGGCTGCCTTGCTGAATTCCTTCGCCATGGCTTCGGCAAAGGCGGTGTCGCCTTCGGACAGCAGGACGCGATCCTGCGGACGCTTCGGGCCGGAAATCGACGGCACAACTGCGCCAAGGTCAAGTTCCAGCGTATCAGTGAAGATCGGCTCAGCCTGTTCCGGACGCCAGTAGCCCTGTGCCTTGGCATAGGCCTCGACGAGGGCAACACGCTCGGCGTCACGGCCGGTATTGGTGAGGTATTTGACGGTGTCCTCATCAACCGGGAAGAAGCCACAGGTCGCGCCATATTCCGGCGCCATGTTGGAGATCGTCGCCTGGTCTTCGAGGGTCAGGTTCGACAGGCCCGGGCCGTAGAATTCGACGAATTTGCCGACGACGCCCTTGGCGCGCAGCATTTGCACAACTGTGAGCACGAGGTCGGTCGCTGTGGCGCCTTCTGCCATCTTGCCGTCAAGACGGAAGCCGATGACTTCCGGGATCAGCATGGAGACTGGCTGACCCAGCATGGCTGCTTCGGCTTCAATGCCGCCAACGCCCCAACCGAGCACGGCGAGGCCGTTGATCATGGTCGTGTGCGAGTCGGTGCCGACGCAGGTGTCAGGATAGGCAACGGTTTCGCCGTCTTCATCTTTTGTCCAGACCGTCTGGCCCAGATATTCGAGGTTCACCTGGTGGCAGATGCCGGTGCCCGGTGGCACAACGCGGAAATTCTTGAACGCAGTGGAACCCCAACGCAGGAACTCATACCGCTCCTGGTTGCGCTTGTATTCGATTTCGACGTTCTTTTCGAAGCTGTTCTCGCCGCCGAAGCTGTCGACCATGACCGAGTGGTCGATGACGAGGTCGACCGGGACTTGCGGGTTGATCGCGTCTGCTGACGCGCCGAGCTTCTGCGCGGCATCGCGCATGGCTGCAAGGTCAACCACAGCCGGAACCCCGGTGAAATCCTGCATCAGCACACGAGCCGGACGGTAGGCGATCTCGTGGCTGACACCGCCCTTGTTCTCAAGCCAGGATTTGAATGCGAGAATGTCGTCCTTGGTGACGGTCTTGCCGTCCTCATGGCGCAACATGTTCTCAAGCAGGACCTTGAGGGACGCAGGCAGGCGGGAAACGTCGCCAAGACCGTTTTCTGCGGCTGCGGACAGCGAGAAATACGTGTAGGTCTTGCTACCGACGGTAAGTGTGCGTTTTGACTTGAAGCTGTCGAGGGACGGCATGGGGAGGGAACCTCGCGTCTGAAATTATCGATCTGCGGCGATGAGCCGCCGCGCTGGTCTGTCTCATATAGGCCCTAGTGCATTGAGGCAATTGGGACAAAGGGTCTAAACGGGACATATGAGCGCCAGCGCCCTCCTTTCCGCAGCCGATATCGGCATGATCCGCGGCGAACGCCTCCTGTTCCGGGAGGTGTCCCTGTCCTTGGCGCCGGGCGAAGCAATTGTCCTGCGCGGCCCGAATGGCGCGGGCAAGACGACGCTGCTGCGTATTCTCGCAGGCCTGACGCAGGCCGAGACCGGCACAATTGACCGCAACGCGCCGCATCATTGGGTGGCCCACCGGGACGGATTGAAACCGCATGAAACGCCGCGAGAGCATTTGACCCTCTGGGCACGCGCATGGGGACAATCCACAACAGACATCGAGCCTCTCCTGGACAAAATGGGGCTTTCGCGTCCGTCAGATGTGCCCGCCAAGCACCTATCGGCCGGACAGCGCCGCCGGACCGCCCTTGCCCGTCTGCACCTCGAATACCGCCCTGTCTGGCTACTGGACGAACCCCTGACCGCCCTCGATACTGACGGAAAGGCTCTTCTACTCAACATGATCGCCGCCCATCGCGCCCAAGGGGGCGGGATCATTGCAGCCATTCATGGCAATGCTGAGTTCGAAATTGATATGCAGGTGGATATTTGAGCCCCACACCCATCCTCTCCGCCTTCCGGCAAGCGCTGGGCGAAGCCTGGGCGGGCGGCGCCGGCGCGCTGCTGCCGGTGGGCTTCTTCGCAGGCGCCGCAGTTCTCGTGCCACTCGGCGTCGGAACGGATCCGGCAACCCTGCGCACGATTGGTCCCGGCATTCTGTGGGTCTCGCTGGCGCTTTCCAGTCTCGTAACATTGGAGCGCATCTTTCAGGCGGACGCCGAAGATGGCTCGCTGGATCTCTGGTTACAGACCAGCGCCCCCGCCGCCTCTATTGCCGCAGCAAAGACATTTGCGCACTGGCTGACCGCTGGCCTGCCCCTCGCCCTGCTCTCCCCCTTGCTGCTCCTGATGTTCCAGGCCCAGATTGGCGGCGCATTGCTTGAGAACATGCTGTACTATGCGATTGGCGGGCTGGCCTTTTACTTCTGGGGCGGCGTAGGGGCAGCACTCGCCGCGACCGTACGCCGAGGCGGACTGTTGATCAGCCTGATCGCCCTGCCCCTTTACGTCCCCACCGCCATATTTGGCGCCCTCGCCATGGGAGACGGCCCAAGCAGCGCCGCCGCCCCATTATTTCTCGCTGCCTCAACGCTGTTTGCGTTGGCTGTCGCACCATTTGCCATGGGTGCAGCCCTGCGCTTGGCGGCAGACTGAGGGAAGGGTATTCCGAACGCGATGTTTTCCTGGTTCGCCAATCCGCACCGTTTCCTGATGCTGTCCAGCTGGCTCGCGCCCCTGTTCTATGCGGCCGCAGCCCTGTTGATTGCATGGGGGCTCTGGCAAGGCCTCTGGATGGTCCCAAAGGATGACTATCAAGGCGGCGACATCATGCGAGTCATGTTCATTCATGTCCCGGCCGCATGGCTTGCCATGGCCAGCTATGTCGGCATGGCCGTGATGAGTTTCGTCTGGTTTATCTGGCGCCACGAGGTTGCCGACATTGCCGCCAAGGCGATCGCCCCGCTCGGCGCGACATGGACAGCACTTTGCCTTGCCACCGGCGCCATCTGGGGCAAGCCGACTTGGGGCACCTGGTGGCAATGGGACGACGCCCGGATGATGTCTGTCCTCTTCATGTTTTTCCTCTTCCTCGGCTACATGGCCCTGCGCGCCGCGATGGATACGCGCCAGAAGGCCGCGCGGGCCGGCGCCATCCTTGCCATGGTGGGCGCGCTGAATGTGCCATTGATCAAGTTTTCCGTGGACCTCTTCACGTCCCTGCACCAAGACGCCAGCGTCATCACGCCGGAAGGCCCAAAAATGGCCGCTGTCTATCTCTGGCCATTGCTGATCAGCTCGCTGGGTCATTCGCTACTGTTTGCCGCCCTTGTCATGACGCTGATGCGGGCCGAAATATGGACCAGACGCGCTGCCCAGTCCCGGGCTCGCCTGATGACAGGAGACTGATCCCATGCTGCCAGATTTTGATTCCAATGCCGCATTCATCTGGGCGAGCTATTCCGTTGGCCTGCTCCTTATCGGCGGCGCGATGGCGAGTGTCTGGCTGAAAGCCCGCGCGGCAAAGACTGAATTGATCCGTATCGAAGCGCGCATCCGGGCCCAGAAACGCGGATGAAGCGCTGGCTCGCAATTGTTCCGGTCGGAGCGCTCGTCGCTTTTGGAGTCATTGCAGCCGGACAATTGATCAATCCCAAAAAGGGCGACTTCAAGCGCAATTTGCGCAGCGCGCCCGATACGGCATTCCCAACCCTCGATTCCGCCCCCCTCAGCTTCGCTCCCTCGCCGACCGGCGGCACTATTGCCGTAAACCTGTTCGCAAGCTGGTGCGCCCCCTGCGAAGCGGAGCACAAATACATTTCCGAACTGTCCGCCGCATATCCGGACCAAGTATTCGGCGTGCTCTACAAGGACATACTGGACGACGGCCTCGCCTTCCTCGACCGGCTGGGCAATCCATACACGCGGATTGCACTTGATCCGGACGGTCAGGGGGGACTCGATTTCGGCCTGACCGGCGTGCCGGAAACGTTTGTTATCTCAGCTGACGGTGAGATCATTGACCATGTCCAGGGTCCGCTGGACGAAGATTCGGTCAAAAAAATAGGCGAGGCGCTGAAGAGCGCCCCGCCGAATTAGATCCGTTTCCGGAGCCTTACTTCTTCGTCGCTTTGCGAGCTTTCTTCACCGGAGCCTTTTTGACGGCCTTGGTGGTCGTGGCTGGCTTCGCTTTCGGTGCTGCTTTCGCTTTGGCTTTAGGCGCAGCTTTCTTGGCTGGCGCTTTTTTCACCGCAGGCTTCGGAGCGGCTTTTGCAGCTGGAGCTTTCTTGGCAGCGGGCTTTTTAGCCGGAGCCTTCTTTGCAGCAGGCTTCTTGGCTGGAGCTTTCTTCACTGCAGGCTTCGGAGCAGCTTTTGCGGCCGGCGCAGGAGCAGCAGGCTTTGGCGCAACAGCGGCTTCAGCCTTGTCAGCCTCAGCAACCATATCCTTCAGACCGGATACCAGCGTGGCTTGCTTGGTTTTCGGCAGGGCTTCGAAGATGGCTGCATCAGCCTTCTCAACAGCTGGAAGAGCTTTCTCGTAAGCTTTCTTGCCTTTCGCCATCAGCGAAACGACCTTGGCGCGCTTGTCCGTTTTGGAAGCGACGCGCTTGATGAGGCCAGCCTTTTCCATACGAGCGACCATGTCGGCCAGCGTCGAACGGTCGATTCCGGTTGCGTTGACGAGGTCGGACTGGCTGACGCCATCATTGCCTGAGAGAGCGGCAAGGACAGAGAACTGGCGCAGGGTGATACCTGCTGCGGCAAGCGCAGAAGCCGATTCATTGGCGGCAATTTGCTGGGCACGATGGAGCAGATGGCTCGGTGAGGTTTTAAGATTGTAGGTCATGATGGTAGTCTTTCTGTGTTTATTTAGGCGTTGGGCGCGATGGATAATCCGGTTATTGGTCTGTTAAGTATACGACCCGTGTGCGGATCAACATTCACCCCAATACAAGCAAGAGGCTTAAGGTTCGATGACGGAGGAATTATCAAATGGTTTCTTTTCTCAAGATTTCAAACTGAAAATACCTTCTGGCGACGACCGAATACGCCGTGTTTGCTCACATTGCCAGTTCGTAGACTACATAAATCCGAAAATTATTGCAGCTTCAGTTGCGACAAAAGGTGACAAAATCCTGCTTTGCAGGCGCGCGATTGATCCGCGTAAGGGATTCTGGACGCTTCCAGCCGGGTTCATGGAGGTCGGGGAGACCGTTGAAGACGCCGCTAAACGAGAGGCTCGGGAAGAGGCAAATGCCGATATCAGCCTGGGTCAAGTTCTTGCCGTCTACTCCGTTCCCCGCATTGCGCAAGTCCATGTCATGTTCAGAGCAGAGTTGGTGTCGGATATTTCGCCTGGGCCCGAGAGTGAGGAAGTCGCCCTGTTTGACTGGAAAGACCTACCGTGGGCGAATCTTGCCTTTCCGACCGTCGTCTGGGCCTTGACCCATTTTTCCAGCGTTCGAAACCGCGCGGCATTCGTGCCGTTCTCAAATCCGCCCGGCACCGAGCAATTGACCCGCTAGGTATCTGCTTCCTCGGGCTTTCGCATATGCTTCAGCGTATACGGCGTATTCGCCAGCGCAAAAACCACACCGATCACGATGTTGCCGAGCTTCCAGTTCGCCCACGTCGCCTCGGAAAAGTTACGCCAGAGAAACTCGTTCCACGCCGCCATGGCAACAAAATAGAGCCCCCAGCGAATAGCCAGGGTTTTCCAGGCGTGATCTGGCAGATCAAATACGGTGTGGAACAACATTTTCCAGATGTTCCGTCCCACGGCGAGCCCGCCAAAGATCACGCCTGCATAAAGCAGATTGATGATCGTCGGCTTGATAAACAGGAACAGCTTCGACTGAAGCAGGATACCTGCCGTACCGAACGCCCCAATCAAGGCGGATGAGACAATCAGGAATGGCGGGATTCTTTCACCGCGGATCAATTTCTGAATAATCACGAAAGCGGTGAAGACGATGAGTACGCCGGTCGCCCAATAAAGCGCGGTATCCTTGGTAAACAACCCTTCGCCTTCCGGGAATCTCAACATCACGTTGTAGATACCGATAAACGCCAGCGTCGGGCCGAGTTCGGTCCAGATGCTGCCAGCTTTGGCCGTCGCATCGCTCAGCTCAGCTGAGCCTTCCGTGTTCTGTTTCTTTGTCATCACTTCTCTACGCGTCTCGGCTGCTGCTGGATTGGTCACAAGCTGTAGCTCCCCTCAGACAATAGTCGACCTAATAAATCACGAACGCAGATGCAGCGATCTGAAACAAGCTATGCCCCGACTTGCATGGAGAGGAGCCCCGCGGCCAGCAAAGCGGCGGCACATATTCGTCTGTACCCGAATCCCTCCTTCAGGAATATAGCCCCAAGGGCCGCAGCGAACACGACCGATGTTTCCCGCAAGGCGGTTACAATGGCGGCATCTGTCAGTGTGTAGGCATAGATGGCGAGCGCATATGAGAACGTGCCCAAAATCCCACCTGCGAGCCCTCCCTTCCATTGTTTCGCAATGGCAGCGCGTATACGTCCCCTGCGCTGCATGCAAGCGACGACGGTTACGCCGATCCAGTCCAGCAGGAATAGCCAAACCACAAAAGTCATCGGATTCGGCATAGCGCGAGCGGCGCGCGTGTCCGCCACAGCATAAAGACCAACGCCCAGTGCAGTGAGCACGGCCCAGATCAGGGCGTCCCGATCAAGCCGCCGCGTTGAGGCTGTCGTTCCCGTCGGCAGGGCAAACAGAATGATGGCAAAGCTGGCCACGGCCAGCCCGGCCATCTGGAGTGCCGTCAGATGCTCGTGCAACGCAAAGACAGCAAAGCAGGCGGTCGCGAGCGGCGCCAGGCCTCGCATCACGGGGAAGACCAGAGACAAGTCGCCCCTGTGCAGCGCTCGTACGAGACAGAACTGGTAAATCCAGTGAACCACGACCGAAACGCAAATGAGCGGCCAGGTCTCTCTCGGCGGGGTGGGAACAAAGGGCGCAAAGGGCAGGACGCTTAGCCCCATGACGATCGCAACCGCCATGCGCGCTGTCAGGACGTCGCCGCCCCGCTTCACGAACATGTTGGTGGCGGCAACCGTCACTGCAGACAAAAGGCACAGAACCACAGGCAGAAGCGTCATCGACATTGCGGCGACCTATGCACGACTTGCTGACGCGTGGGAAGGATTTGACTCTTGCCCGGTTGAGGGTCTGACTCGCCTCAAACAAGAAACTCCGGAGGAAACCCATCATGACGCACGATCTGGTCTTGCGCGGCGGAACGATCATAGACGGCACAGGCGGCGAAAGCTTCGAGGGCGACGTCGCTGTTTCAAATGGGATGATTACGGAAGTCGGAAAAGTCTCTGGCCGCGGCATCGAGGAAATCGACGCGCGCGGACAAATCGTGACTCCCGGCTTTGTCGACGTCCACACGCACTATGATGGTCAGGCAACCTGGACCGGATCAATCAGCCCGTCATCCCTGCACGGCGTCACGACAGTGGTGATGGGAAATTGCGGCGTCGGATTCGCTCCGTGCAAGCCTGAAGATCATGATCGCCTCATTCGTCTGATGGAAGGCGTGGAGGATATCCCCTTCCCTGTTCTGGCCGAAGGCCTGCCTTGGAACT
Organism: Hyphomonas sp. UBA3195; assembly: GCF_002366485.1. Classification (NCBI taxonomy): domain Bacteria; kingdom Pseudomonadati; phylum Pseudomonadota; class Alphaproteobacteria; order Hyphomonadales; family Hyphomonadaceae; genus Hyphomonas; species Hyphomonas sp. UBA3195. The sequence continues at coordinate 21,312 of NZ_DEXB01000011.1, read as the reverse complement.
GGGAGAGCTTTCCCGACTATCTCGACAGCCTGTCGAATGGACAATTCGACGCTGACATCTGTGCGCAGCTGCCTCATGCGGCCCTGCGGGTCTATGTGATGGGCGAACGCGGCGCCAATCGGGAGCCGGCCACTGAGGACGACATCCGCCAGATGCGGGCTTTGGCAACCGAGGCTATCCGCGCAGGCGCGATCGGCTTTTCGACCTCCCGCACACTGAACCACCGTACCAGCGACGGTCAGCCTACGCCCACCCTCACCGCGAGCGAAGCCGAACTCACGGGCATCTCGCAAGGCGTGGCAGACGCCGGACGGGGCGTCCTGCAATTCGTGTCGGACTTCGATGATCCGGAAAAGGAAGCAGCCATGCTGCGCCGTATTGTCGAAGCGAGCGGCCGGCCATTATCTGTCTCGCTGGCCCAGGCAGATATTGCCCCGGAAGGCTGGCGGCGCTTGTTGGGCGCCATCGAACAGGCCGCCGAGGATGGCCTGCCAATGCGTGCACAGGTCGCCCCCCGTCCGGTCGGCGTGTTGCTTGGCTTTGAATTGACGCTGAATCCATTCAGCGCCTACCCGGTTTACCGTGAAATCGCGAACCTGCCTTTTGAAGAGCGCATAAAACTGCTGCGCACTGAAGACTTTCGCAAACGATTGCTGGCCGACGCACCGGACACAGATAATCCCTTCCTGAAAGTCATGTTGCGAAGCCTCGGAAAGATCTTTCAGCTTGACGATCCAGTAGATTATGAGCCCACACCTGATCGTACGCTGGAAGCCATTGCAGCCCGGCGAGGCATATCGCCAGAAGAAGCCGCACTCGACCTGATGCTGGAACGGAAGGGGCATGGCATGCTCTACCTGCCCTTTCTGAACTATTCCGGTGGCTCGCTTGACCCATCCTACGAGATGATGCTCAGCCCTGCGACACTGCCCGGCCTGTCAGACGGCGGCGCGCACGTCGGCATGATCTGTGATGGCTCTTTCACCACCACGATGCTGACCCATTGGGTCCGCGACCGAACACGGGGCCCACGCATTCCCATTGAGCACATCGTGCACCGTCAGACCCGCGCCACGGCACAATGGATCGGACTGAATGATCGCGGACTGGTAGCCCCGGGCTACCGTGCCGATCTGAATGTGATCGACCTCACAAACCTGAAGCTCCACTTGCCTCGCGTGGACTATGACCTCCCCGCTGGCGGTCGGCGCCTGATGCAAACTGCCTCCGGCTACACAGCAACAATACTAAACGGACAAATTACCCACCGAGACGGAGATCCCACCGGTGCACGCCCCGGCCGCCTGCTGCGAGGAGCCAGGGAACCCCAATCGACCGCCATCGCCGCCGAATAGTCAGTCCTGAATTCCGACCAAAGCCTTCGAGAAGGCCTCCGCGCTGAATGGGCGGAGGTCTTCTGCTTTTTCGCCGATGCCGATGAAGTGGATCGGCAGGTCAAACGCCTCCGCAATGGCCACCAGCACACCGCCCTTGGCCGTGCCATCGAGTTTGGTCATGACGAGACCTGTGACGCCCGCCGTATTTCTGAATGCCTCGACCTGGGACAGCGCGTTCTGGCCAACGGTCGCGTCCAGCACGAGAATGACATCATGCGGCGCAGTCGGGTCCAGCTTACGGACAACACGGACGACTTTTTCAAGCTCGGCCATCAACTCAGCCTTGTTCTGCAGCCGTCCAGCCGTGTCGACCAGCACAAGATCGAGATCGTCCGCCTTCGCCTGTTCCATCGCCTCGTAAACAAGGCCTGCCGCATCGGCGCCCGTAGGCTTTGACATGACAGGAATACCGGCCCGCTCGCCCCAGACCGTAAGTTGCTCAATCGCCGCCGCCCGGAATGTGTCACCTGCGACGAGCAGCGCCTTAGCCCCCTGCTCTGTCAGCTTGGACGCAATCTTGCCGATTGTGGTCGTCTTGCCGGAGCCGTTGACCCCGACGAACAAGACAATGCGCGGACGCGGACCGTCTGAGAAGTCCACGATCTTTTCGCGAGGTTTCAGAACGTCGGTGATTTCATCCGCCAGCGCCTGTCGGATTTCGTCTTCGCTGATTTCCTTGTCGAACCGTTCCTTGGCGAGATTGCCCGTCACCCGCATCGCTACCTTTGCGCCCAGATCTGACGTGATCAGCAGGTCTTCGAGTTCTTCAAGAGTCTCATCATCAAGTTTCCTTCGGCCGAATACAGCCAAGCCGGACGTCAATCGCGCCGAAGACCGGGACAGGCCGGATCCGAGCTTGGCCACGAACCCCGGATCATTGGCTTCCGCTTCCATGGCCGCCCGCGCAGCAGCTTCACGCTCAGCGCGCATGCGTTCGGCCTCGCGCCGATCTTCGAGCAGTTTGAGTTCTGCAGCCGCCTTCGCCTGCGCCGCTTCGCGCTCTTCCTTGGCCTTGCGGGCCCGTTCGGCCTCTTCCGCAAGACGCGCGGCTTCCGCATCATCCGCACGCGCCTGAGCGGCGGCACGTGCCTCATCAGCTTTGCGGACTTCCTCATCCAGCCGCTTTGCTTCTGCGGCCGCTGCCTCGGCCTCGCGCGCCTGTCGCTCTTCCCAGGCCTTGTTAGCCTCGGCGACCTTGCGCTCGATCTCTTCCTGTTCGGCAATCTTTTGCGCAGCTTCAGCTTCCCTGGCCGCCAGTTCATCCGCTGACAACTCCGGCGATTCCATTGCTGCGCCAGCCTCTTTCAGCTCTTCTTCTTTTTTCTTTTTTCCGAACCAAAGGATCATGCGGTCAGCGCTCCGATCAGCTGTTTTCCATCCTGCCGGACTATACGTGCGCGTACCGGGCGTCCAGCTTCGCCCGGATCACTCTCGAACTGTACCGGCGTGAAGTCCGGCAGACGCGCGGAGTTCCCGCGCTCGACCAGAGCTTCAACAGTCTGGCCGTCATATTTCCTGAGATGCCGCTCCAACGCCGCCGCGCCGACGTCTCTCAGACGCGCGGCGCGCGTTTTCACCATGGCCTTGTCGAGTTGCGGCATGCGCGCAGCCGGGGTGCCGGGACGGGGCGAATACGGGAAGACGTGCAGGAAGGACAAGCCGCACTCTTCCACGAGCCGGGCCGAATTCTCGAAATGGGCTTCGGTCTCGGTCGGGAAACCGGCAATGATGTCCGCGCCGAAGGCGATGTCAGGCCGAACCGCGCGGAGACGGTCTGTCAGCGCGATAGCATCGGCGCGCAGATGCCGCCGTTTCATGCGCTTCAGGATCAAATCGTCTCCGTGCTGAAGGGACAGATGCATGAAAGGCGCAAGTCGAGGTTCCGCCATGGTCTCCATCAAGGCATCATCTATCTCGATGGCGTCGATGGAGGAAATACGCAGCTGCTTCAGCTCCGGCGCCAGTTTCAGGATGCGCTGGACCAGATTGCCGAGTTGCGGCGCGCCCGGCAGGTCTGCGCCCCAGCTTGTGAGGTCCACGCCGGTCAGCACAACTTCATAATGGCCGGTCTCGACGAGGCGTCGAACCTGATTGACCACCTCCCCTGCCGGGACAGACCGGGAATTCCCACGGCCATAAGGAATGATGCAGAACGTGCAGCGATGGTCACATCCATTTTGGACCTGGACATAAGCGCGGGCGCGACCTTCCATGCCATCAATCAGGTGTGCAGCGGTTTCCCGCACTGACATGATGTCATTCACGCGGACCTTTTCGTGCCCGCCCAGCAATTCGGCCGGCCGCCAGGTTTCCGCCTGCATCTTTTCATGATTGCCGATGACGCGGGTGACTTCCGGCATCTTTGCAAACATGTCCGGATCGATCTGCGCAGCACACCCTGTCACGAGGATCGGCGCGCCCGGATTGTCTTTTGCCGCCCGCCGGATGGTCTGGCGCGCACTGCGGACGGCTTCCGATGTGACGGCGCATGTATTGATGATCACCGCATCATTCAGGCCAGCATCGGTCGCATGCCCGCGCATCACCTCGGATTCATAGGTGTTCAGGCGGCATCCGAGCGTGATCAGCTGCGGGCTGGAAGGGGATTTGGTCTCAGTCATCGCGATGTGTTGCAGCGGACATCGCGCCGTCAGCCCCGCAAATCAAGGGATCTGTGCAGGATGAATCCTTTGCCCAGTTCAGATTTCGGTCTCGAATTCCAGCTGCACAGGTCCGGTCATGTAAACCCGGTCATCGGATTCCTGCCAGTCGATGATCAGCGTGCCACCATCGAGAATGAGGTTGGCGCGGCGGTCGGTGAGCTTTGCCCGGGCGGCGCACACGAGCGCCGCACACGCTCCGGTGCCACACGCCTTGGTCAGGCCTGCCCCCCGCTCCCAGACACGAAGGCGAATGTTCTGCCGGTCAATGACCTGCGCAAACCCGACATTCACCCCCTCAGGAAAGGTCGGGTGCCATTCAACGAGCGGCCCGATGGCCGGAATGTCGTAATCGTCGATATTCTTCACGAAGAACACGGCGTGCGGATTGCCCATCGAGACCACTGCCGGACGGGAGAGCCAGGGATTGTCGATCGGCCCGACTTTCACATCAACGCCGCGAACGTCCATTTTCTCGGAAAGCGGAATGTCTTCCCACCCCATCAGGGGCGAACCCATGTCGACGGTTATCTGGCCATCCTCTGCGGCAAACGCTTTCAGAACATCCGCTTCGGTCTGGATGGACACCCGGTCCTTGCCGGTTTCAGCCAGTAACAGTTTGCCTACACAACGGGAGGCGTTGCCACAGGCAAAGACTTCGCTGCCATCGGCGTTCCAGATGCGCATGAATACGTCGCGCGCGACATCACGCTCCAGCGCAATGATCTGATCGGCTTTTAGGTCTTCGGCAATCTGGCGCACCTGGTCGGTGCTCGGCACGAACGCAGTCGAGCGGGCGTCGAATATGGCAAACGCGTTGCCAGCACCATTCATCTTCCAGACTTTCATTCGCCTGCCCTTAAAGGGTTTCCCCCGTCCCGAAAAGCGGAACCTCGTCAGATATTTCGCGCGTCTACTTGGGTAGCCCGAACGACACAATCCATCCAGCCACCTGGATGACCAGCGCTGCCACCAGCCCCGCCCCGACAAAGGGATGCGACACGAAGATGGCGAGCGCCACAATGCCCAGACACGCATAGTCGACGATATCGCTCGACATCAGCCATCCCTGAGGTTGCCGGAAGCGCCGCACGTCAAAGAGTGTGACCGTGCGCCAGACGCGGCCCATGTCGGGCGGGCCAAAGGCTTCCTGTAGCTTCTTGGGATCCCGGATACCGGTCATCTCCGCAAGATCGGCGACGGTCGCCTCGCCAAGCGCAACATTCCGCTTGCGAGCGGACGTGCCGATCAGGCTGACAATTGCCGACAGCACCACCGCAATTGCGATGGCGAACAGCGTGAAATCGTCAAAAGGCCCATATCCGCTCATGCGGCATCATATAGGGAGCGCGCGCCGAAACGGAAGCGCCTTACCGCTTGCGTGGAATGGCGGCCCAATAGTCGAAGTCGAGCAGAACACCATCGGCATACTTCCCATCCTCGCCCTTATAGGCGAACGCGCCCGGATCCTGATCCTTCACTGCCACGAGGCGCAAGCGCAACCCGCCAACCTTGTCGGACAGCTCAGCTTTCTCAAGCACTTCGCTCCAGGCATAGATCGTGTCACCGGCAAATAGCGGACTGACATGGCTGCCGGCATTGATCGCCAGCATATGGCCCGCATTGGCGAGACCATTGAAGGCCAGCGACCGCGCGATGGAAATTACCACACCGCCATAGATCAGGCGCTTGCCGAACCGGCTGGACTTCTGGCCATGCGCATCGAAATGAACCTTGGCGGTGTTCTGGTAGAGGCGTGTCGCAATCTGGTGCTCCGCCTCTTCCACGGTCATGCCGTCGACATGATTGATCTTCTCGCCAACCGCATAGTCTTCGAACATGTATTCGCTGCCGGCGAGGGATGTATCCCAAGCCTCCATGGAGGCAAACCCGGACAATTCGGCCCCGGGCACACTCTTTGGCAGGTCGGGTATCACCACGTCTGGCGCGGGTGAGTTGGCATCCCGCTTGTTGACCATGACCCAGCGCACAAAGGACATGACTTCTTCGCCGCGCTGATTGGTGCCGCGCGTGCGCACCCAGACGACGCCGGTCTTGCCATTGGAGTTTTCTTTGACGCCGATCACTTCCGAAACCGTGTTCAGCGTATCGCCTGGCAGGACGGGTTGAGAGAAGCGACCATCGGCATAGCCAAGGTTCGCCACCGCATTCAACGAAACATCCGGCACGGACTTGCCGAACACGACATGGAAAGCGTGCAGCGGATCAATCGTGAGGCCCGGATAGCCGGCGGCTTTGGCGAATTCAGATGAGGAATACTGGACAAACCGGCCGCCGGTCAGCGCGCGATAGAGGGCGATGTCGCCTTCAGTCAGCGTCTGCGGCGTCGCATGCGCGAGGGGCATGCCCACGAAAAAATCTTCGAAGAAATGGCCGGGATTGGATTTCGATGTGCTGGTCATGCGCCCCTCAGATGGAAAAGGGGCAAGACTTCCCGGCGTCAGGCCTGGATTTGCCCCATATACAGATCAGCCAGCACCTGACCGTCACTGGGCGAGGAAATCAAGGCGGGTGAGACGAAGGGCAGCAGGAAAAGTGCGATGATCGCGGCCCCCAACAGGCCAGCCATCATTTGCTGCTCACGGTTCTCGGAGAACTCATCGAGCATGCGTGGTCCCGCCAACATGTACGGCACCCCAAGAGTGCAAAATGCAGAAAAGGCGATCAACACCGCCGCAAGAGTCATGAACACGATCATGCCCACAGCCTTGCCATGCAGATATTGAATCTTCGCGTGAGAGATCGATGAAATTTCATCGATCTCCCCGCAATATCAGCCGTGTAATACTATTTCAGCTCGAGCAGTTTCTCGATCGGACGGCCCAGCACGGCCTGCTTGCCGACAATGCCGATGGGGCGCTGGATGATCTTTGGATCGGCGGCCATCGCCTGGAAGATCTCGTCATCTGTCGAAGTCGCATCGATGCCGAATTCGGCAGCATTCTTGTCGCGCAAGAACTCGCGCGGCGAACTGGCACCCATCTTTTTGGCGATGTCCTTCAGCTCATCCAGGCTGAGTTGCTCGGAAGCATTCATGTATTTCCGGACCTCCGGCTCGACGCCGTTCTCCTGCAACAAGGCGAGCCCCTTGCGCGACGTGCTGCAGCCGGAATGGTGAAGGAGAGTGTAGGTCATGCGTATTCCTGAATGTGTTGGTTTACCATATGAATGCCCGAGAGCATTGAGGATCAGCTCTCAAAAGCCCGGATGGCTTCATCCATGGCCACAGTCCGGCGGGCTTCGTCGAGATGGAGCAATTCGGTCATCTTGCCGTTTACCTTCAATACGCCCTTGCCGGCATTCTGAGGGTCTGCGAACGCCTCAATCACGGCCTGTGCATGTTCCACATCATGCGGGCTCGGCGCGAAGACGCGGTTGGCCGTGTCGAGTTGCGATGGATGGATCAGCGTCTTGCCGTCGAAGCCGAGGTCACGCCCCTGTTCACACTCGTCGATCAGGCCCTGCTCGTTCTTGATGTCATTGTAGACGCCATCAATCGCGACGATGTTGTAGGCGCGGGCCGCAGCCATGCTCATGCCCAGAGCCGTCTGGAAAGCCAGCCGGTCCGGCGTCATCCGCGCGCGGTATTCCTTGGCGAGATCGTTCGTTCCCATCACGAACGTCGTCATACGGGTGCGGCCAACGGCTTCGGCAATGTCCTGGATGTTCAGGATCGCCTTGGGCATCTCGATCATCACCCAAAGCCCCATCTCGGCCGGGGCGCCGGCGCGGCTCATCGCGTCGTCGAGACGATCAATGTCGCTGCCATCAATCACTTTGGGTGCAAGCAGCGCATGTGCGCCCGCTTCAACCGCCATCTTGAGGTCGGCTTGGCCCCATTCGGTATCCAGCCCGTTCATCCGGACCACGATTTCACGGTGGCCATAACCCCCTGCGGTCACGGCCGCGCGGATCGTATCACGCGCGGTCTCCTTGGCTTCCGGCGCCACGGCATCTTCCAGGTCCATGATGACCGTGTCCGCGGGTAGCGTTTTCGCCTTTTCCAAGGCGCGCTCATTGGCGCCGGGCATGTAGAGGCAGGATCGGCGGGGACGGTGAACGTGGGACATATGTGACAACTCCTTGACCTGAACTGTCCATTTGATGCGTGATTGCGAGCCGAATACTCGTCCCGCACTGCACCGAGATGGATCAATGATGTTTCGCCTGCTCTTACTGGCTCAAATCTTCCTGTTTTGCGAGCCTACCTTTGCGAAACCCATTACGCTGATCGAGTTTCGCAACGAATTCCTCATACGCGAATTCCAGTCCGTCAAAATCGGGTATATCGACACGCACCCCACAATGTCCGCAGCGATGGACAAACAGGGGTTCGAGGCCGTGCTTCGGGAGTGCTCCCAGATCGACGGCACCTGCCAGACGGCCCGCTTTACGGCCTGCCGGGACCTGCCTGGTTATTCGCGACTGGAAACGCTGGAACTTGCCAATCAGATGAATGAGGGCTTCAACCCCGGAACCGCCTACGCGAAAAAGGGTCCTTCTCCGAGTGGGATATGCGTGAGATTCCACGTCTCCTTTAGGGGAGAGGATGAGTTCGGCCTCAGGCAGATCTTCGAATGGCAGCAGGCGCTCGAGGATTTTACAGCCTCCGTAGACAGCGACCTCACCAGCCGTGTTGCCGCCGATGTGCGGGCCTTGGTTCAGCCGTAACGCTTGTCGGCCAGTTCGGTTTATGCGAGCCAACACCGATGACTGATACAACATCTGACAGCTGGCCAATGGCCGGACATGCCGACAGCGGATTTGAATCTGTTCGCCGCGTCTTCGAAAAAAACTTCGAGAATGGCGAGGAGCTCGGCGCCGGATTCGCCGTCATCAAGGACGGCAAGGTCGTCGTGAACCTGGTCGGCGGCTGGGCTGACCGGAAGAAGGAACACCCATGGTCAGACACCACCCTCATCCCGGTCTATTCGACCACCAAAGGTATCGCAGCCATCGTCCTGGCCCATCTGGTGGAGCGCCTGCCGGGCGGCTTTGAGACGCCCGTGGCCGATGTATGGCCCGAATTTGCAGCCAATGGAAAAGGCGCGGTCACAATTGCCGAAGTTGCGAGTCACCAAGCGGGCCTGCCCGGCTTTCCGGAAGAGATCGACCCTGAGCTCTGGCTCGATCCGCCCGCCTGCGCCGCCGCACTGGCGGAATTGGCTCCGATGTGGTCACCGGGCAGCGCGCATGGCTATCATCCCCTGACCTGGGGCTATCTCGTCGGAGAGATTGCACGGCGCATCAGCGGCGAAACGCTCGGTACGACGCTAAATTTGCTGTTTCCGAACGTCGACTTCATGATCGGCACACCCGCCAGCGAGCATGATCGCTGTGCCGACATCCAGCGACCGCGAGAATTGGCAGAACTTGGAGAGATTACCCCGCCGCGACGCGCAGCATTTGTCAGCAAATGGGCCGCCCCAAATCGCGGCGGAGCCATTTGGCGCGAGATCGAAATTCCGTCGGCAAACGGCCACGGAACAGCGCTCTCGGTCGCGCAACTCTATGAGACCTACACGACCAATGGCGAGGGTGTCATGAGCGACGCCACTTTCGAGGCACTCAGCACGGCGCGAACACATGGACCGGATCTGGTTCTGCCCATGATCACCAGCTTCGGCGCTGGCATCATGCACAATACCCACGGCATGTTCGGACCCGAACCCACCACGCTCGGCCATTGTGGCTGGGGGGGCTCCATGGCGATAGCTGATCAGCGCAATGGTTTGACGTGCGCCTATGTCATGAACAAGCAATCCAATATTCTCGTGGGTGACCCGCGTGCGGTACGACTGGTTGAAGCGGTCTATGACTGCCTCTGATCCATGCTGAACCATATTGACTGGGCCGCATTCCTGATTGCCATGGCGGCAGTGGAATTGACGCCTGGTCCCAATATGGGATGGCTCGCCGCGCTGTCGGCGCAGCAGGGCCGCGCAGCGGGAATGCGCGCTGTCGCAGGCATCACACTGGGGCTGGCGGCCCAGTTGGTGGCTGCGGCCACAGGCCTGTCGGCTCTGCTCGCCGGAATGCCCATGCTCTACGACACGCTACGATGGGCAGGCGTCGTATTCATGGTCTATCTCGCCGTTGAGGCTTGGCGGGATACCGGATCCGTCTCACCACTCAATCGAAACAAGGCGGCGGGCTTCTGGCGGGGTCTGGTTGCGAATTTGTTGAATCCCAAAGCGCTTGTGTTCTATCTCGTCGTCGTCGGGCAGTTTGCCAGCGATACCGCAGGACCAATCTGGTTGCAGATTGTTGCGCTGGGCGTCATCCACCTGGTGGTCGCGACGACCATCCATACGAGTATTGTACTTGCCGGGTCCCGTTTTGGCCAAAAACTGGAAGCTTATCGGACCGCTCCCCTCCTGCGCGGCACCTTTGCCATCATGCTGCTTGGAATCGCCGTGTGGATCGCCGTCTCGACCGGACGTTCGGTCTCCTGACTGGCACAGTCCTTGCGGAGGTGAAATCGGAGGCAACTCCAATCATGCAAAACATCTTCCTGCTCCGGGTGCTCACCGCCCGGAGCATTTTTTCAGCTGACTCGCGCTGCGCGGGCGAGCCGCCGGGCCTTGGCGTCGCCCATGACACTGTCGGCGGTGAAGATCGCCAACGCCGTCCAGATGAAACCGAAAGCCGCCGCATGGGTCCAGCCAAATGGTTCGCGGAACACGAGAACCGCGATCAGGAACTGCAAGGTCGGCCCGATATATTGCATCATGCCGATGGTCGAGAGCTTCAGACGACGTGCTGACAAGGCAAACAGGATGAGGGGCACAGACGTGATCGGGCCGGCCGCCATCAATAGTGCGACATCCCATCCCCCATTGCCGAATACTTGCGCATCCGGTTGGCGCGAGAGCCAGGCCAACCAGGCCAGGGCGACGGGCGCCAATAGCAGGACCTCCATCAGAAATCCCGCTCGACTATCAATGGCGACCTGCTTCCGGATCAGCGAGTAACAGGCAAAGGTTACGCAGAGAAACAGGGCGACCCACGGCACCTGTCCGAAAGCCACTGTCATGATGGCAACGCCGATAGCGGCGATGCTTACTGCGCCCCATTGCGCCGGCCGAAGGCGCTCGGAAAAGAAGATCATGCCGAAGATCACGTTCACAATCGGATTGATGTAATAACCGAGCGACGCTTCCATCGTCCGGCCAGCATTTACCGCCCAGATGTAACATCCCCAATTGGACCCGATCAGGGCGCCTGAGATAAGCAGCCATTTCAGCTTGTCCCATTTCAGGGCTGTCCGAACGTCCCGCCAGTTCGCAGCAATCGCAATGAAGATCAGCGCAGTCGGTATGGACCAGACCACGCGATGTGCCAGCAGGTCCGCCGCACCGATGTGCTGCATCAGCCGGATGTAGAGCGGCAGGCTCCCCCAGATAAAAAAGGCCCCCAGGCCAGCAAAGAATCCGAGGCGAGTTTCAGTGTTCATGGCCCAGCGCGTAGCACTGAGCCATGAGGCAACGCCACCCAATTATTGCTGCGAAGCGTTTCAGTTTGTCGAAACGGGCTGTTTCTCTGGCTTCAGGACGCCGCGATTGAGGAGTTCTTCGGCAATCTGGATTGCGTTGAGGGCGGCGCCTTTGCGCAGATTGTCGGAGACACACCAGAAGGCGATGCCGTTTTCGACCGTCGGGTCCTTGCGGACGCGGGAGATATAGGTCGCCCATTCGCCCACGCATTCCTTCGGCGTGATGTAGAGCTCGTCTTCAGGATCATCGACCAGCATGATGCCCGGGCTCTCGCGCAGAATTTCCTTGGCTTTCTTGGCGCTCAGGGGGCCGGCCAATTCGACATTCACGGCTTCGGAATGGCCGACAAAGACCGGCACGCGCACACAGGTCGCGACCAGTTCGATGGACTCGTCGAGGATTTTCTTCGTCTCGACGCGCATCTTCCACTCTTCCTTGGTGAAACCATCATCCATGAAAACGTCGATCTGCGGGATGACGTTGAAGGCAATTTCCTTCTGGAAGACTTCCGGGGTCGGCTCGTCATTGACGAATACGCCGCGTGTCTGATTCCACAGCTCGTCCATCGCCTCCTTGCCGGCGCCGGATACGGACTGGTAAGTCGAACAGACAACGCGGGTGATACCGACGGCATCATGCAGCGGCTTCAGCGCCACAACGAGCTGTGCAGTCGAGCAGTTGGGGTTCGCGATGATCATCTTCTTTTCGTAACCCATCACGGCTTCGCCGTTGCACTCTGGCACGACGAGCGGCACGTCCGGATCCATCCGCCATGCGGACGAGTTGTCGATCGTGATCGCGCCGGCTTTGGCAATTTTCGGTGCCCATTCCTTGGCGGTGGCGCCGCCAGCCGACATCAGGACGAGGTCTACCTGTGTGAAGTCGAATTGTTCAATATCGTGGCATTTCAGCGTGCGATCGCCATAGGACACTTCCTTGCCGAGCGACCGGCGGGACGCAACGGCAAAGACTTCGTCGGCTGGGAACATACGTTCTTCCAGAATGTTCAGCAGTTCGCGTCCGACATTACCTGTTGCACCGACGACTGCGATCCGAGTGGCCATGATATTTCTACTCCTGAGATTGAACCGGGCTTATGGCGCATCTTCGACGCCATTTAAAGCCTGTTGCCAACGTCTCGCTGCTGAGGCAGACCGGATTGAACCCGGAACTGGGAGCCGCCCTCGTGCTTGATGACGTAATCAACCGCTACCTCGCCTGTTACAATGCCCGTGATATCGACGGAATGCTCGATTGCGTGACGGAAGACGTGGTGTTCGAAAATATCTCCAACACGGGTCAGTCCATGCGTCTGGATGGCAGGGACATGATGCGTCAGGTCGCGGAATTGTCAGGAAATGCCTTCTCCTATCGCCGTCAGCGACTGGTCAACATTGTCAGTGGAGGCAGCAAGGCTGCGGCCGAGATCGAATTTGAAGGCAAGGCCGCCGTAGACCTGCCCAATGGCATCAAGTCCGGCGAGACCGTAAAAGTACGCGGCGCGAGCTTTTTCGAATTTCGCGGCAACCTGCTCTGCCGCATCGCGGATTATAGCTGATCTTCATGCAACAAGCCGCAGACTTCCTCGATGAATCGCTGGCCCTGTCCGAGCTGATCGCACCCCTGTCCGATACGGACTATACGCAGAAAACCGCATTCAAGGACTGGACCATCGACATGGTTCTCCGCCACCTGCATTTCTGGAACACCGCAGCGCTATTATCGGTAAAAGACGAGGCGGCATTTCAAGCGCTTGTATCCGGCCTGACGGACGCGCTCCGCGAAGGCGCACTTCCAGACCATGAATATGCGTACTTCGAGGGCCTGTCAGGCCGCGCCTTGCGGGAGGACTGGCTTGTCATGGCAGACCGTACGGCAGATGTCTTCGCTCAAACCGATCCATCCCAGCGCCTGCAATGGGTGGGCCCAAGCATGAGCGCGCGGTCTTCGATCACGGCGCGACTTATGGAAACCTGGGCGCACGGTCAGGAAGTCTATGACCAGCTGGGCGTCGTCCGTGAGAATAACGACCGTATCCGCAATATCGTGGTGCTGGGCGTGAACACCTATGGGTGGACTTTTGCCAACCGGAAACTCCCGGCTCCGGGGCCAATGCCCTTCCTGTCCCTTACCGCGCCGTCCGGCGAAATCTGGACGTATGGCGAAGAACAAGATGATGAGCGTATTGCAGGCCGCGCAGAAGAATTCTGCCAAGTCGTAACGCAGGTACGCAACGTGACGGACACAAGTCTTTCCGTATGCGGAAATATTGCTCAATCCTGGATGACACAAGCGCAGTGCTTTGCGGGCCCTCCGCAGCCGCCACCAGCGGCCGGGACACGGAAGACGCGCACGGCCTAAAGCGCTGCGATAATTGCATCCGTCATCTGGTGAGTCTTGAGCTCTCCCCCAAGATCTCGCGTACGGGCGCCATCTTCCAAAGCCTTGCCCACTGCTGCGAAGAGCCTGTCGGCGATTTTTTCACGCCCCAGAGACCAGCGGAGGGCCATTTCAAGCGACAGAATGGCTGCACACGGATTTGCGATACCCTGTCCCGCAATGTCCGGCGCCGAACCGTGCACCGGCTCATAGAGGCCCGGCGTACCATCCGCTCCAAGGGACGCTGAAGGCAGCATTCCGATGGACCCGGTCAGCATGGCGGCTTCGTCAGAGAGAATATCCCCGAACAGATTACCGGCAAGAATCACATCGAACTGTTTCGGCGCTCGGACGAGCTCCATTGCACAAGCATCCGCATACATGTGGCTGAGTTCGACGCCAGCGCCGAACTCGGCATGCGCCAATGTGACTTCCTGACGCCAGAACAGGCCGGTCTCCATGACGTTCGATTTTTCCACCGAACAGACACGGCCATCCCTGCCACGCGCGATTTCGAAAGCAACACGCGTAACACGTTCGACTTCCGGGTGCGTGTAGATCGACGTGTCATACCCCCGGCGCAGTCCGCCTTTCTCATCAATGCCGCGCGGCGTGCCGAAATAGACACCCCCTGTCAGCTCTCGGACGATCATGATGTCCAGGCCTTCGACCACTTCAGGCTTCAGGCTGGAGGCGCTGACCAATGCCGGGAAACAGAAAGCGGGCCGCAAGTTCGCAAAAACATCGAGGCCTTTGCGCAAAGCCAGCAGGCCAGCTTCCGGGCGCTTGTCGCGCGCCGTACCCGCCCATTTCGGCCCACCAACCGCGCCGAGCAGAACCGCATCCGATCGACGGGCCTGCTCCAGCGTATCCTCGTTCAACGGCGTCCCGTGGGCATCAAAGGATGCTCCGCCAACAAGCCCCTCTTCCAACAGGAGATCTGGAGCCAGAACGTCCACCAGGCGCCGAACTTCGGCCACAACTTCTGGGCCAATCCCGTCTCCTGGCAATAACAGTAAGGTCTGTTTCACTTCCGCGCTCCACTCATGTTCGGACAAGTTTGTTTTGTGGCACCTAGTAGCCACCACAACACAACCGAGCAATACTGTCGCGTGTGGTCGGCGGCCGGGCCAGATCGACCTGGGAAAGTTGAGCCACCCGAGAGTGGAAGGGCCTACATGCCGGGTTCGCGTGGTATGGGTGTGTAGCGGCTATCAATCTTGTCCTTGAATTCCTTGGCCTGTTCTTCGTTCCGCTCATCTATGTCGGCCCAGGTTGCCTTGTTGTTGCAAATCCGTTTTGGCAGCATCGAGCCGAACTCCTTGATGGAGCGGCACTCTCTTTCGGCGCCTTCCGCCAATGTCATTTCCTCAGACCCGGTTGAACTCGCGCAGCCCGCGAGAGAAACCATCAATCCAGCTGCAAGCACAGAACCCGCAAATTTCATCTTTATCTCCCAAAGTGTGCAATTCAGAACCGCGTCCACCACTAATGGTTGTAACCAGCGGGCGCAACGCCATCTACGTCTCCACCAAACAAGAACGAAACCCGCTCGTGCGACTCTCAGGTCTCGGGGTCACGCTTTTCTTCGGTTGAGGCGCCCGCTTCGTCGGACGGCGCGGACTGAGCCTCTGGCAGGGTGACATTGACTTCAGGCTGCGTGCCGAATGGATCCGTATGACAGGCCGCGACAGACGCCAGCACCAATCCCCCCAGAATTATCAGGCTTAATCTCTTCATGACCATCCTCTTCGCTTTCCGGGTCAGCTGGCCTTTTCGAGCCATGGCATGGAGACGCGTCGACGCGCTTCGAACGTGTCGATCTCGCTTGCTGCAGTCATCGAACTGCCAATCTCGTCAAGGCCTTCCATGAGGTTTGCCTTACGGCCTGCATCCACTTCAAACGCATACACTTCGCCATCCGGCCCGGTGACGATCTGGGCTTCAAGGTCCACGGTGAAGACATGGTTGGAGCCTCCCGCCTGATCTGCCAATTTCTGGCATACATCTACTGGCAGGCGCACCGGCAGGATGCCGTTCTTGTAGCAATTATTATGGAAGATATCGGCGAAACTCGGCGCGATGACACAGGTGATCCCTTGGTCCAGCAGTGCCCAGGGCGCATGCTCGCGCGAAGACCCGCAGCCGAAATTCTCGCCCGCAATCAGGATGCTCGCAGTGGCGTATTCTGGCCGGTTCAATACGAAATCGGACCGAGGCGAGCCGTCAGACAGCGTTTTCAGTTCGTGGAACAGGCCCTTGGACAGGCCTGTGCGTTCGGTCGTCTTAAGGAACTGCTTGGGAATGATCATGTCGGTATCGACATTGGACATCGGCTTGCCCTTTTCGAGCAGCGGCGCAGCGGTTCCGGTGAGTTGCGTAAAGGCTTTCATGAGGCGTGTCCTACCTTGAAGAATGCGCGATGAACAGGGTCGGCACGCCCAATGTGCCATCCCTTATAGTGAAAACGGCAGACCCCGGTTTGCGACCTGTCCGTTGTTCGGAAACATTGAAGCCAGCCTCCGTGAGGCGTGCATGTGCCGCCGAAAGATCATCCACGGTCCATGTCAGGCCCCAGATACTGTCCGGCGCGGCTGGGTCATGATCTTCCCCGAGGCGGTTGATGACCTCAAAGGTCAGCCCACCTGTGCGGAAGAACAAAAAGCGCGTCTTCCACTCTTCCCGCGTCCGGTCGAGCGCCAGATCCAGCCCCAACCGTGCGCCATAAAGCCCTAATGCCCGGTCGGGATTGGGCGTGTTGATGACAATATGGTCCAGCGATGTGACGCAGCCAGACGGCGCGTCCGCCACGGGCAAGGCTTGTTCCGGCGAGATGATGAAAGTCTTCACGCCAGCAGTTTGCGCGTCCGCGCACCGGAAGCGCGTCCATTTCCGGGTTTCGCCGTTGATTGCGTTTGTACTGCTTCCATCGGCGATCTCGCCCGGCATCAAGCCACGACGGGTCAGCTTGTGATGCGCGGCGGAAATATCTCCCGTTCCAAAAGCGAGGCTTTTCAGGCCGGGGCCTTCGTCGGAGATGATTTCCCGCAAACGATCGGCCACCGTCCCCTCCCCGTCAGGGGCCATCAGTTCAAGACTGGTATTCTCCAATTGGAAAATTGCTGTTGCGGCACCGTCGGCTGAGGCGCGCCAATCTGCCGGCCGCCCGAGCAATTGCTCATAGACGGCCGTCGCGGAGCTGATCTCCGGACAGACCAGCACAAAATGGTCTAGACCCGTAATCATGCTATCCTAGAGACCCTCAAACAGGGCTGTCGATACATACCGTTCGGCGAAGCTTGGCAGAATGACGACGAGGGTCTTGCCGGCCATGTCGTCACGCGCGCCAACTTTGACCGCTGCAGCCGCTGCCGCGCCGGAGGAGATACCGCCGGGTATGCCTTCGAGCCGCGCAAGTTTGCGGGCCGTTGCAAAGGATTCCTCATTCGAAACTTTCACGACTTCATCAATCAGGCTCGTATCCGCGTTGCCGGGGATGAAGCCTGCGCCGATGCCCTGGATCATGTGCGGGCCGGGCTCGCCCCCGGAGAGGACCGGGCTGCCTTCCGGCTCAATCGCCATCATTTTCAGGCCCGGCTTGCGGGCCTTCAATACGCGGCCTGTGCCCGTAAACGTGCCACCAGTACCTATGCCGGACAGGACAGCATCGACCGCGCCGTCTGTGTCCGCCCAGATTTCTTCTGCTGTGGTCAGCTCATGGATGGCCGGATTGGCGGGATTGTCGAACTGGCTTGGCATCACCGCGCCGGGCGTCGCCTCAAGGATTTCCTTCGCCTTCGCGATAGCACCGCCCATGCCCTTCTCTTTTGGCGTCAGCTCCAGCTCCGCGCCGAGATAGGCCAGCATCTTGCGGCGCTCGATGGACATGGATTCCGGCATGGTCAGGATGAGGCGGTATCCCCGGCTCGCCGCCGCAAAGGCCAGGCCGATGCCGGTATTGCCTGAGGTCGGCTCGACCAGCACACCACCGGGCTTCAGCTTGCCGTCGGCTTCCAGCTGCAACACCATGTTCAGGCCGATCCGGTCTTTCACGCTGGCGAGTGGATTGAAGAATTCGCATTTGAACAGCAGGTTCGCCTTGATGCCTTCGGCCTCGGCGAACTTCGGCGCAGCAACCAGCGGCGTCGATCCGACCGTTTCGAGGATAGACGCGTAGGTACGACCGCGCGGGCCATCCAGCGAAACATTTCCGGGCAGGCTGACAGTATTGCTCATGGGTCCACTCCATTTGTTGCAGGGCAAGGTTGGCCGGACTATCTGCCCTCACCCTTCGAGAGGCAACTGAAGGATGTGTTTAGTCGGCGGCACGCCCTTTTATGTCTTCAAGTATTTGCCGCCCAATCTCCCTACGCTCTACGTACTTGGCGGCTGCTTTCGAGGTTTTGAACAAATTCCACTTCAGATGAGGCTTAAGATCCGTGACATCGCGCCCAGTCAAATCACAAAAGATCGCCAGATTGAACGCCCACTCGTCCAGCGACAAATAGCCGAATTTCTCACTGGACCACCCCTGGCTCTCGAAATCCTGAGTTTGGATAAACTCGAATGCGGAATTAGCCCCGAATACTCCAAAGCCCAGAAAGACAGACGTGACATCCGTTGCCGGCTCGATCAGCTCCCAGCCGCCTGGTGGGGCTTCCTGAAATCCTTCATTCAGATAGTGACTGAGTTCGTGCGCAAAGGTTGCGATCAGCTTTACCGGTGTATGAACATGGCTCGGATCATACGTAATCTGACCAGAATTTCCGGTGTGGGAGAAGGTTCCTGCCGCTGTCCCCGAATGTTGAACTCTGCCCAGTGTGGATACCCTTCCGGCAAGCTCGGCTTGCGGCACCAATTGGACTGGCCATTCTGACATTCCGGCCAGATCACGCACATGCTCAAATATGAATTCAGCGCGCTCGCGCCCACTCGAATCGGTTGGCGGAAAGAAGTCCGGGGTTGGAAGCACGAGCGGCGTCTCTCGAAGGGCTTCCCGCCCACCAGTGCACTTCAATAGCCATGCCCAACACAGAACATGGAATGCCTCCACATCCTCATCGAGAAAGTGGCTGCGTCCAAACACTAGCCAATCACACCTTGGATCGCGGCGCGCGCTGCGAGGGTAGGGCTCATCAGATGGGTGCGGCCATCGCGGCCCTGGCGGCCTTCGAAGTTCCGGTTGGAGGTGGACGCGCACCGCTCGCCCGGCGCCAGCGTGTCGGGATTCATGCCGAGACACATGGAACAGCCCGGCTCGCGCCATTCAAACCCGGCTTCGAGAAAGATCTCGTCCAGCCCTTCGGATTCGGCTTGCGCACGGACGAGGCCAGACCCCGGCACGACCATGGCACGCACGCCTTCGGCCACTTTGTTGCCCTTGGCGACTTCAGCGGCGGCGCGAAGATCTTCGATCCGGCTGTTCGTGCACGAGCCGATGAAGACGCGCTGCACCGGTGTGCCCTTGATCGGTGTACCACCTTCAAGGCCCATATAGGACAGTGCGCGCTCACACGCACCTGCCTTGATTGGATCACTGAAATCTTCCGGCTTCGGAATAATACCCGACAACGGAATCGCCTGTTCCGGGCTCGTGCCCCAGGTCAATGTCGGCTCGACCGCTTCGCCCTTGATGTGGACGACTTCATCAAATACGGCATCCTCATCGGAATAGAGCGTCGTCCAAAAAGATTTCGCGACATCCCATGCGCCACCCTTGGGCGCGGCCGGGCGGCCCTTGATGTATTCGAACGTCGTCTCGTCTGGAGCCACCAGACCCGCACGGGCACCGCCCTCAATGGCGAGATTGCACAGCGTCATGCGCCCTTCCATGGAGAGGCTCCGAACTGCGTCACCGCGATACTCCATGACGTATCCCGTGCCACCGGCCGTACCGATGACGGAAATTATGTGGAGGGCGAGATCCTTGGCGGTCACGCCATCTTTCAGGCTGCCAGATACTTCGATTGCCATGTTCTTGGATTTCTGCGCACGCAAGGTCTGCGTGGCGAGCACATGCTCAACTTCCGATGTGCCGATACCATGCGCCAGCGCGCCGAACGCGCCATGCGTGGACGTGTGGCTGTCACCGCAGACAATCGTCATGCCGGGCTGGGTGCGCCCCTGCTCCGGCCCCACGACATGGACGATGCCATTGCGGATGTCGCCCATCGGGAAATACTCGATATCGTGCTCGGCCACATTGCGGGTCAGCGTTTCCAGCTGGTTGCGCGCATCGGGGTCTGTCACGCCAGCAAGGCCGGCGGCCTGGTTCTCGGTCGGGGTGTTGTGGTCAGCGACGGCCAGGGTCAGGTCCCGGCGGCGCACGCCGCGTCCGGCCGCTTTCAGTCCGGCAAAAGCCTGGGGCGTCGTCACTTCGTGAATCAGGTGGAGATCGATATAGAGCAGGCTTTCACCGCCCTCATCGGTGTGCACCACATGCGCGTCCCAGATCTTGTCGTAAAGTGTCTTGCCAGCCATGGGGCCTCTTCCTGTCATATCGCGGCGCACCATAGCGGCGCGCGCCCGGCTGGGAAGGGGTCAATTGGCGATTGGCGACTCTTGATCACAGGGCGGAGACAGGCGCACGGCCAGCGCCTTCAACTCGTCCATCTCGAAATCGCCGGAAACGAGTATTTCACCGCCTGTGATCCGTTCCAGCACTCTGGGAGACATGATGGTTTCCTCGTCCACCCGCAAGGGGAGGACTTCACCCATATTGGCCACCGTGAGGGCTTCCAGCTTGGATGCGCCGGACTCGTCCATACGGATGGAAAGCGCCGGTCGACCCGCCGAATCCGTCACGGCCGAAGCCTGAACCTGATAGGGTGCAAAGCGGGTATCACCGATGAAGAGAATACCCTGCGCTATGTCAGGCGGGCGGCAAGCCGGCATTGTGAGGCGCAGCGTGTCGTCGGCGGGTTCGCAGGCAGCAAGCAATGAAACGGCGAAAAGTGTGAGGCAGAGGCGTTTCATGCGTCCGAACGTGCCACAGAAATACCAGCCCCAAAAGTGAAAACGCCCCAACCATGAGGCGGGGCGTTTCTTCAATTCCTGACTGAAGTGTCGGAACGTCTATTCTTCAGCAGCGCCTTCATCAGCGGAGGCAGCCGCAGCGGCCTCTGCTTCAGCGGCAGCAGCAGCTGCAGCCTCTTCAGCGGCTTTCGCCTTGGCAGCCTCTTCGCGAGCCTTGGCAGCAGCTTCCTTGCGGGCGGCTTTCTCTGCATCTTTCTGGCGGCGGCGCTCGGTTTTCGACACGGCGATTTCGACCGTTTCGATGCCGTGGCCGGTGGTACGCTCAGCGATACGGGCAGACTTACCGCGACGATCGCGCAGATAGTAGAGTTTCGCACGGCGCAC
>NZ_DEXB01000003.1:65286-157363 GCF_002366485.1 Hyphomonas sp. UBA3195 | reverse complement strand
TCCTACTGGGCCCTCTAAGCAAGGCAGATTTCCCCATGGCTGAGACATACGACGTCGTCATTATCGGTGGCGGCCCCGGCGGCTACAATTGCGCAATTCGTGCCGGACAGCTCGGCCTGAAGACCGTGTGTATCGAGGATCGCGGCGTACTGGGCGGCACTTGCCTGAACGTCGGATGCATCCCGTCCAAGGCGCTTCTGCATGCTTCGGAACTCTACGCAACAGCGCAGAACGAATTTGAAGGCATGGGCATCAAGACCGGCAAGCTGGAAATTGATCTCGACCAGATGATGGCTCAAAAAGCCGAAGCGGTCGACGGCCTGACCAAAGGCATCGAATTTCTCTTCAAGAAAAACAAGGTCGATTACATCAAGGGCCGTGGCAAGATCCTTGGCAAAGGGAAAGTCGAAGTCAAAGGGCTCGATGGCAAGACCCAGACCCTGGACACGAAGAACATCGTGATCGCGACGGGCTCTGAGCCAGCCAACCTTCCAGGCATTGAGATCGATGAAGAACGCGTCGTGACAAATGTCGGTGCGCTGTCGCTGACCTCGATTCCAAAACGTCTCGTCCTGATCGGGGCCGGGGTGATCGGTCTCGAAATGGGATCGGTATGGGCACGTCTCGGCTCGGAAGTGACTGTGGTGGAGTATCTTGATCGCGTCATGCCGGGCGCCGATGCGGATGTCGCCAAGGAAGCCCAGAAGATCTTCAAGAAGCAGGGCCTGAATTTCCGTCTCGGCATGAAAGTGACCGGCGTCGAGAAACTCAAATCCAAACTGAAGCTGAGCATGGAGCCGGCTGCGGGCGGTGAAACCGAAGTGCTTGACGCCGATGTCGTAATCGTTGCGATTGGTCGCAAGCCGTACACGGAAGGCCTTGGGCTCGAAGCGGTTGGCGGCACAACAGACAAGCGCGGCGTCGTGCAAGTGACCGATGGTCACTTCAAGGTAGCTGACGGCGTCTGGGCTGTGGGCGATTGCATTCACGGGCCGATGCTGGCGCACAAGGCTGAGGACGACGGCACGGCTGTTGCTGAATTGATCGCTGGCAAGGCAGGCCATGTGAATTACGACCTCGTGCCAAGCGTTGTCTACACCAAGCCGGAAATGGCATGGGTCGGTCAAACGGAAGAGCAGCTGAAAGAAGCAGGCGTGGAATATGTGAAAAGCAAGTTCCCCTTCATGGCCAATTCGCGCGCCCGCACAAACCACGAAACAGACGGGTTCGTGAAAATGCTGGCCGACAAGAAGACCGACAGAATTCTTGGGGTCCATATGGTGGGTGTCGGCGTTGGCGAACTTATCGCCGAGATCTGCGTCGCCATGGAATTCGGTGCGGCCTCGGAAGATATTGCGCGCACGTGTCATGCTCACCCCACTCTCTCGGAAGCGGTCCGTCAGGCGGCGATGGGTATCGAAGGCTGGACGATGCAAATGTAGGCATTCAGCAATTGGCTGAAATGCATCTGATATAAAGAGTGGACCCGATCATGTATCGGGCCCACTCTTTTCACATGTACACACATTCCGGAGCAGGCTGGCATATCCGCGACTTTGAACGCCGGGACTATCGCCCGTGCTATCAATTGTTTCGTGATTGCCTGAGAGAGTTTCCGTGGCGCGGTCCGGCGGCACCCTATCTGAGGCAATTGTTCAACTCCCTGCCGACGGCGCGGGCATGGGTCACCGAAGAGCCACAGGCGGGGGTGGTCGGCTTCCTGACACTGCGCCCTGATTCCGGATATGTGGACCATTTGTTCGTGGCGCCCGATTGGCGCCTATGCGGCGTTGGGCGCGGTCTGCTGCATGTTGGCCGTGAAGCGATGGGCCAGCCATTGCTGCTTGATGTGGACGCACAAAACGCTTCCGCCCGTAAAGCCTATGAGGCGTTGGGCTGGAAAGATTTTGCGCGGGCTGGCGAGGCCGGAAACGAGCAAATTCGTATGATCGGGCCTTGATCTATTCCGCCGCACGCATCAGCGCCTGCATCCGGTCCAGCCAGACCATCCAGGCTTTTCGACCCGGCTCAGTCAAGTGGATACGTGTCTGGGGCCGGCGGCCAACGAAGCGCTTTTCCAATTCGACATATCCGGCCTCTTCCAGTTTCCGCAAATGCGTGGACAGGTTTCCATCTGTCGCTGCGACCTTGTCGCGCAGCTCTCCGAAAATGGCGGGACTGACACTGGATAGGTACGCCATGATGCCGAGGCGGAGACGCCCATGGATGACATCGTCGATGTCGTTATGATTGAAGGGGTTTTTCTCGGGCATGGGCGTTACACTGTTTCCGAGGGTTCGTTCCGCATCAATAGAAGGCCGGGTAACAGGACACAGAGCGCCGCTACAGCTGATCCGAGAAGCACGATATAAGGCGTCTGCATGAGGAGCACCGCTGGCAATGTGCTGGCCATGGCGGCACTGCCGCTGAAAGAGAGGATACGGTTTTGTGCCATCACGCCGGATACGTATTGGGCCAGGCCATAGAGTCCGATCACCATTGGGACTGACCACATGAAGGCGGCGGTACCTTGGCCCAACAGGGCCGCAATGAAAGCTCCCATGAAATAGGCGCCAAGAAAATACCCTGCGGCCTGCCAGACAATGCGAGAGACCTGATTTCCCACTGAGGCTGCGCCCGGCTTGCGGGCAGAAAAGCCTGCCTGCATGATGAACATGCCGCCCATACCGAGGACGACATAGCCGATCCAGAGGAAGGCGAACGCCATGGGCGAAAGACCCCACATGCCCGTCGCAATGGCGTAGTGGCCGAGATAGGCCAGTGTGGTCAGCGCGCCCCACAAGATCAGGAAGCGTCCGCCGAGAAGCGGTGCCTTCTGTCCGGCTTCTGCCAGATCGCGCACATAGGCAAGATCATCGGTGAGGGATTGAGGGTTCATTTTCGTCTCCACAAATAACTTTGAAAAACAAAGTATAATCGTATCGAAGAATGTCAAGCAACCCAAATGGCTGCCAAACGGAGCTTTGTGTTTGGTCAGAAGATTGACTTAGCCCTCGGCGAGGCGGGCCATTTCGGCGTCGGACAGTTCGGAATTGTCGTAGACATTCTGCACGTCATCCAATTCGTCGAGCACGTCCAGCAGCTTCATCAACGTGTCGGCCGCGTCGCCGTCCACGGGGATATTGCTCTGCGGTTTCCAGATCAATTTCGTCGACTTGGCTTCGACATCTGCGCCGAAATGTTCAGTCAGCGCGTCGGCTACGGTCTGGAGGTCTTCGCGAGCCGTGTAGATCCAGTGGCTTTCGGTGTCTGATTCCACGTCCTGAGCGCCCGCAAGGATCGCCGCTTCCATGACTTCGTCTTCGGTGCCCACGCTCGCAGGATATTCGATTTCGCCAACCTGGTCGAAACTGAACGAGACCGAGCCCGTTTCGCCGAGATTGCCGCCATTCTTCGAAAAGGCTGTGCGCACATCGGTCGCCGTGCGGTTCTTGTTGTCGGTTGACGCCTCGACGATTACGCCAACACCGCCGGGCCCGAAGCCTTCATAGCGGATGTCCACATAGTCTTCGCCGCCGCCGCCCTGGCCCTTGTCGATGGCGCGCTGGATATTGTCCTTGGGGACGGACTGGCCCTTGGCGTTCTGAATCGCAAGGCGAAGGCGTGGATTCCCGTCCGGATCTGGTCCGCCCATCTTGGACGCGATCGTGATCTCTTTTGACAGGCGCGCGAAGAGTACGGCGCGCTTCTTGTCCTGCGCACCTTTGCGGTGCTGGATATTTGCCCATTTACTATGGCCTGCCATGGCGCCCTCTTCGAATTTGGTCTGATCAGGAGAAGGGAGGCGTTTAGCGCAGGTTTGCAAAACGGCCAAGCTCCCCGTGTGCGACGGGCTATCTGGGGCAGGGAATTGTATTTCTGCCGCACATAGGAGCGAGCTTTGCAAAATTTTCCGCGCCAAATTGACACTTACGTCAACGTCAACCTTGCGTCTTTTCTGCGCGGGCGTTAGGCACACCCCACACGAGTTTAATTCCAACTATGTCTGGAGCGGTTGTATGAAGGTCCTGGTACCGGTCAAACGCGTCATCGACTATAACGTCAAAGTTCGGGTGAAGCCCGATCAGACGGGTGTCGATCTCGCAAACGTCAAAATGTCGATGAACCCATTTGACGAGATTTCTGTCGAAGAAGCAGTTCGCATGAAGGAAGCCGGCACGGCGACCGAAGTTGTGATCGTGTCCATCGGTCCGAAACAGGCTCAGGAAACCATTCGCACAGCGCTGGCCATGGGCGGCGACCGCGGCATCTTGATCAATACGGACGAAACCGTCGAACCGCTGGCGGTTGCGAAAATCCTTGCAAAAGTTGTTGCAGAAGAGAGCCCGGACCTGGTGCTCCTCGGCAAGCAGGCCATTGACGATGATTCCAACCAGACCGGCCAGATGCTGGCAGCGTTGCTGGACTGGCCACAAGGCACATTCGCTTACAAGATCGAGAAGGACGGCGACGCCCTGACCGTGACCCGCGAAGTCGATGGCGGCCTGCAGACCGTGAAACTGGCCACACCGGCAATTGTCACCGTCGATCTGCGCCTTAACGAGCCGCGCTACGCGTCTCTGCCAAACATCATGAAGGCGAAGAAGAAGCCAATCGATGAGAAAGCTCCCGGCGATTATGGCGTCGACATCTCGCCGCGCCTGTCAGTTGTGAAAGTGACTGAGCCGCCTGTGCGCGAGGCGGGCGAAAAGGTCGAAGACGTTGCGACGCTTGTTTCGAAACTCAAATCAGCGGGAGCGATCTAATGGCTGTTCTGGTTATTGCTGAACACGACAATGCGTCCCTGAACGACGCGACCCACAAAGTTGTTACCGCAGCTGCAAAGTTTGGCGGCGACGTAGACATCCTGGTGGCTGGCGAAGGCGCAGGCGACGTGGCAGCTTCTGCTGCCAAGGTTTCCGGTGTCCGCAAGGTCGTTCACGTGGATGGCGCCTCGGTTGCAAAGCAACTGGCGGAAGCCATGGAAGCCCTCGTTGTGCCAATGATGTCCGGCTATGACGCCGTTTTCATCCCGGCTACGACGACGGGCAAGAACATGGCTCCGCGTATCGCGGCCAAGCTGGACGTCATGCAGCTGTCGGATATCACGGATGTCATCGACACCGACACGTTCGAGCGTCCGATCTATGCCGGCAACGCCATCCTGACGGTGAAGTCTTCCGATGCGAAGAAAGTCATCACGGTTCGTGGCACGGCGTTCGAAGCTGCTGGTGAAGATGGTTCGGCTTCGGTCGAAGCAGCAGATGCACCTGCAGGACCATTCAAATCCGAATTCGTGTCGGAGCAGATGGTCAAATCCGACCGTCCGGAACTGGCTGGCGCGAAACGCGTCGTGTCCGGTGGCCGCGCGCTGGGCTCGAAAGAAGAATTTGACCGCCTGATCGTGCCGCTGGCTGACAAGCTGGAAGCAGCTGTCGGCGCTTCGCGCGCCGCTGTCGATGCGGGCTACGCCCCGAACGATTATCAGGTGGGCCAGACCGGCAAAATCGTTGCGCCTGAACTGTATGTTGCTGTCGGCATCTCCGGGGCCATCCAGCACCTTGCTGGTATGAAGGACTCCAAGATCATTGTCGCGATCAACAAGGACGAAGAGGCTCCGATTTTCCAGGTCGCCGATTATGGCCTGGTTGCAGACCTCTTCAATGCCGTCCCGGAACTGACCGAGGCGCTGTAAGCTTTTCGGCCCTGACTGAATTCAACCCGCAACTCCTCAGGGGAGTTGCGGGTTGTTTTGTATAGAGCGAGCTAAGCCATGATCAGGAGATTGCATGCGAACAGTCATCGTAACAGGTGCAGCGTCGGGTATCGGCCGTGCAATTGCAGTGCATTTTGCCAATGAAGATTGGCGCGTCGCTGCGCTGGATATCGATCATGATGGTCTTGCCTCGCTCCCGAAAGACGGGATTCAGCCGATTTGGTGTGACCTGTCATCCGAAGAGAGTATTCGCGCCGCGGTAGCAGATGCCGGGTTTGAACAGCTTGACCTGCTCGTGAACAATGGCGGACCGGCCGAGCCCGTCGCCGGGCCTCTTGAGGAGATGAGTCTCAATGACTGGAATAGCTGGATTGCACCGCACCTGACCGGCAGTTTCCTGATGGCGCGAGAATGCATGCCTTGTTTGCGCGCTGCCAAGGGCAGTATCGTCAATATGACATCGACCCGGGCGTATCAGTCGGAGCCGGACACCTATGGGTATGCGGCGGCTAAGGGCGGGATCATTGGCCTGACACATGCGCTGGCCATCGGTCTCGGGCCGGATGTCCGGGCCAACGCAATTGCGCCCGGCTGGATCAATTCAACTGGTGACGTGCTGTCTGGTGAGGCGCACGCGCAGCATCCAGTCGGTCGAGTGGGGGAAGTCGAAGATATCGTACATGCGGTGGCCTACCTGTCTGGTGCTGGCTTTGTGACGGGTCAGGTGCTGACAGTGGACGGCGGCATGACACGCAGGATGATTTACACCGCCTAGCGCGGGATCGATCCTGACTTACCCACTTCGGTCTTGTCGGACCGTCTGCAGGCGGGACCATCGTGCACGATTGCGGATATACCCGCGGCGACTGCATCCCAGACTTGTGTTTGACGCACTGCACAAACAGGATATGACATCTCTCTTTTACGACGATCTGGACGAGACTTATGGCAGACCTGAAGACAATTGGCGTGATTGGCGCGGGCCAGATGGGGAATGGTATTGCCCATGTCAGTGCGCTGGCCGGATACGACGTCGTTCTCAGTGATATTTCCGAAGAGTCTCTCGCCAAAGGCATGAAAGCGATTGAACGTAATATGGCCCGCCAGGTTGGGCGGGGACAATACGATCAGGGCGATATGGACACTGCGCTCGGGCGCATTAAGCCAACAACTGTCTTGAAGGACCATGAGGCCGCCAACCTTGTTATTGAGGCCGCCACAGAGCGCCGCGAAATCAAGGAACAGATCTTTCGTTCAATCTGTGAAATCGTGCCTACGAGTACATTTCTGGCGACGAATACGTCGTCCATTTCGATCACCCGGCTTGCGTCCGTCACCGACCGTCCCGAACGGTTTATCGGGCTTCACTTCATGAATCCCGTTCCGCTGATGAAGCTGGTTGAAGTGATCCGTGGGCTCGCAACGGATCAGGAAACCTACGAAACCGCCATCGAGTTTGCAGGGCGCCTAGAGAAGACGACCACGAATGCCGAGGACTACCCGGCCTTTATCGTCAACCGGATCCTTGTGCCCATGATCAATGAGGCCGTCTACGCTCTCTACGAGGGTGTAGGCACGGTTGAAAGCATTGATACGGCGATGCGCCTGGGCGCAAATCATCCGATGGGGCCGTTGACGCTTGCCGACTTCATCGGTCTCGATACATGTCTGTCGATCATGCAAGTTTTGCATGATGGTCTTGCCGACACCAAATACAGACCGTGTCCATTGCTCGTGAAATATGTTGAAGCGGGCTGGGTTGGGAAAAAAGTCGGCAAGGGATTCTACGACTATTCCGGGCCCGAGCCTGTTCCAACGAGATAGAATAACTCCCCCGCATCTCTTTCTATAGAAAGGGGCTGTCGTCTGAAGCGTGCTGTTCCGCAGAGGCGGCGGGTGGTTGACTGTATTTCAACCAATAGTGGTTTTAGATTCGTTAACCCGCCACTGATTTACTTCTGTATGAAGTCAAGACAGATCGTATGGTGGGAACGAATTCATGATTTGTTATTTTGGCGAACGGATAAATGGTGCGCATGAGCGCCCGTCGTCCCGAACGCAGAAGAATATTCGCTTTCACGACCAAGGCGACGGGAGGGAGTCGGCGGTTCGAAGCTCACCTGCGAGCCGAGTACGCGGCCGTGGTGACAGAGCCTCTTCCCTACCGATTTCGGGAACTTCTTGGCGCCATGAGAGAAGTGGAGACCTCGCTAAAGCGATAGGATACGTGACGGCATGACCGATACCGGAGAAAATCCCAACCCAGACTGGTCCTTTGTTGATGAGCTGGAGGCATTGTTACCTCAAATGCGCGCGTTCGCGCGTAGCCTTTGCCATGATGCGACGCTGGCCGACGACATCGTTCAGTCTGCATGCCTGAAAGCCTGGGCGGCGGCGGAATCTTTCGATCGAACCGCAAGGATGAGACCGTGGATCCTGCGAATTGTTCGAAATGAGTATCTCCAGCACAGCCGTCGCGCTTGGCGCAATGTTGATGTTGAAAGCGGATTTCTCGAAGAAGCTCTTGTTGATAACACATCAGCTGAAATGCTGAGGGAGGCGTCGCACGCTGTCCAGGCAATCTACTCCCTGCCGATCAAACAAAGGGATGCAGTCATTCTGGTTCTGGCGGCCGGCCTCACTTATGAGGAAGCGGGTGCGATCATGGACTGCTCGCCTGGAACAATCAAAAGCCGGGCAAGTCGGGCGCGCGCAGTTCTGATGGATGAGCTGAATGGAATTGTTCCGGCCGTTTCCAATGACACGGCCGGGCTTGCTGAGCAGTCCACATTACATCAGTTGGTGATACATGCCGAAGTGCTTATGGCCGAGGCTGCCTGATTGATATCAGGCCATGAGCAGGAAAACGCTCACCGAATAAATGATCATCAATGCGGCGGTCTTGATGGCAGCAGACGCAAGAAATGGTCGCAGATCGGACCAGGACGTATCTCGAGCGATGGCGGCGACAGAGGTTGCAATGTCATGCTCGATCCCTTCGCGGGATTGACCCGAAAGCACCAGCATGACTTTCGAAGAGCGAGTGGACGGAGCAGATTGGGCTTCCGTCAGGACTTGCTGAAACACATGCCCGGCGACGACCTCACCGAGCGCGCGCTTGGGGCGCCAGCCATAGCGAGAAAGTTCTACTAGCCCAAGCCGAACAAAGGGCCACGTAACCCAGATATCACGAACAAGAAACGCGGCGAGAATACCTGTCACACCCCAGATAAAATAAGGCCGCTCAATAACGCCGCCATGGAAAAGTCCCCAAAGCGTCGCGAGGATAAGCAGTTTGATAGCCGTCGCGATAGCGAATGACCGAAAGCTCTTTTTGAGAAAATCATCTGCATGGCGCTTGATCTGGCGACGCGTTTCCACGGCTGCTGTCTCGATCACCTTGTTCTTCTGGGCAGAAACCCCGCGTTCGAGGTATCTGCGGCCAAAAGCCAATCCGGCACCAACCGCTGAGGCAACAAGCAGAAATGATCTCATGCTAACAATATAGGTGTTCTGGCATGATTTGTCTGTAATTGGCGCCGCTAAAGCAAACCGAGTAGAAGCCTCTGGGCATGACGTGTCGCGGTCTTGGGGTCACGCACAAGCGTGTATCCGAGCAACATCGCGCCCGCGGATACAGAGACCGGATATTTCTGGACCAGGGATTTCAGCGTGTCGAACGGAAGGTCTGCCAATGCATTCGCCGTGGACTCTTCCAAATCATCGATCTCTTCTGATGATTTGCGATAGGGTAGCAGGAATATATACAGCATAAGGGCAGCAATTGCCACAAGGATGGCGGCCACTGTGAAGCAGGCCGCCGTCAATCCGATGACAGATGCCAGCGCCAATATTCCGGCTACAGACAAAGCAAACATGCCGCCGAAACCGCATACGATTCCGGCGACAGCCGCGAACAGCCTAAGCTTTGTCGCGTCCATGAATTATTTGCCCCTCATCATCGCGAGAATGAGTCCAGCCCCGAACGCGATTCCGACAGCGGCTAGCGGATTCTTGCGAATTTCCGTTTCAACATCGTCGCGGGTTTCCTTGAACTGGCCGGAAGCTTTCTCGGCCATTTCCTTGCCTTTTTCAACTCCGGCTTGCGCCTTCACCTTCGCAAGGCCCCGGACGTCTTCCATTACGCTTTTCAGGTCGCCGCGAAGCATGGCAATGTCATCCTTGAGCGCAGCGTAATCGCCCTCGGTTTCAGCTTTGAGTGTGGTGGCTGTCTTGGTGTTCACGTTAAATCTCCTGATTTCGTGTGCGCCAATACAACGATCGATCGAAACTTTCGTTCCATCGAGTGCCAGCAGTTTTCGGTGATGGAACCTTGCACAGCTACATTCGTTTGAACCGCATGAACGTATTCAGAAACAGAATTTCCCAATATGCCTCACTAAGAGATGATGCGTGGTCCAAATTCGATCAAATCGATTTTCAAACCCGCGCATTTCAATCCGGCGATGACATAATCCGTGTGGGGGAAACTCCCACAAAGATATTTATCGTGAAAGAAGGCTGGGCAATTCGACACCGTTCTCTTGATGATGGCCGTCGCCAGATCGTCAACTTCATGTTGCCTGGTGATGTGTTCGATATGCAAGTCATTGCCGGTGTGAAGGCAGACCACTCAGTGACCGCCATAACGCGCACTGTCGTGGCGACGGTTGCAGCGGATCAGTTCATGAATGTGCTGCGCAGCGATGCCGATGTCGCGGCAGCTTTCTGGTGGGCAGCGGTGCAGGAAGAATCCATCCTGCGTGAACAGATTGTCCGCGTCGGTCGCAGGTCTGCCAAGGAGCGTATCGCACACCTATTGCTTGAGCTTCAAAGAAGATTGAGAGCTGCAGTTGGTGGAGTAGAAGATCACCTGCCCATGCCTTTGACGCGCACGGACCTAGCGGATGCGCTCGGCCTGACCCCGGTTCATGTGTCGAGGACAATGTCAGCCCTGCGCCGATCGGGCCTTATCGATGAGTCCCGAGGCCAGGTCACCATTCTCGATAGAAGGCGCATGGAGAGTTTGTCGCAATTCGACACTGATTATCTCCATGTTCGCAAACTCGATTTCGTGGCGCGAGCCAACCTGAACGGTGGTTCGCATTCGCCTTTGTCGAACGGCGCTATCTCGTCTCACACAAATCAACACCGCGTTCCCCGCAATGACAATTGATTCAGGGGTAACACTCAAACAGGATTGGAATAATTCATGCCAGACACAACTCATCAAGAAGAGGTCTCTACAACTGAGGCACGCCAGGGCCGTCGCCGGACGGGCTTGTTGAGCGTTATGGGGATCGGTATCGTCATCGCTCTCGTCGGCATGTTGCTGGTGCTGGCATTGACCGGCATGTTTGCGCCTGCCAGCGTCTGACATATCTCGGATTCATGAACAAAGGCCGCCCGTACATCATTATGTACGGGCGGCCTTTTGATTGCGCGACATCGGAAGTTTAGGCGTCCACCCGCTTTTCGTTGGCGGGATGGAAGAATAGCGCCTGACCGATCGCAGCCTTCACAGTATTTTCCTGGAAGGGCTTTGGAATCAGGTAGGTCGGCTCCGGGCGCTCGCCAGTCAGCAGGCGTTCGGGGAAGGCCGTGATGAAGATGATCGGCACGTCATGATCGGCCAAAATGTCGTGGGCGGCATCAATACCGGACGACCCATCTGCAAGTTGGATGTCACAGAGAACCAGGCCTGGCGGATTCGCGCCGAAGAGAGAGAGCGCTTCGCGATGCGTGGTTGCGATACCGGTGACCGTATGGCCGAGGTCTTCGACGAGACTTTCAAGATCTGCAGCAATAATGGGCTCATCCTCAATTATGAGAACTTTCGTAGCGAGCTCGCCCTCAATTTCTCTTTGAGCATCTTGTTCGAGAACACGCTGCTCTTTTTCAGAAATTCCGAGGATGTAAGCTGCGTCCGAAGCAGAAAATCCCTCAAGGGCTGTCAGCAGGAAAGCTTGCCGCTGGATGGGTGCAAGTGACTGCAGTCGCTTGTCTGCAGGATCGCCTTTGTTACTATCTTTTCCTTCAAGCTGGGCGCCTGTCGTGCCCCAGATGACGTGGAAAAAGCGGTAAAGCGAAAGACGAGAATCCTCCACATTGTCGACAACTTCCGGATTTTCGACGAGCGCTTGAAGTGACGCGCGAATATACGCGTCTCCGCTGTCTTGACTGCCTGTTAGCGCCCGGGCGTACCGGCGCAAGAATGGCAGATGGGGGGCAAACGATTGTACCAAACTCATTGGGAACCTCTCTTCTGGGACCGCATTAACAATTCGTGAAAGCTGCTTCGGTTCCACACTAGTGCAAAATACTGCATTAGTGTGGAACTTATATGGTGCCGGATTGTTTAACTATCAGACTCATATAGTTAGGTATCAGATCGTGAATCAGGATAGTTTGGACGGAATGGAAAAGAACGGACGCAAAAACTCCGTCAAATCCGACCTCGGCAGCAAGAGGCGGACGCAGCGCATTGGTGAACAATTGCGCCGCGTATATGACGAAGTAGCGCAAGAAGATGTGCCCGATGAGTTCCTGCGGCTTCTCGAGGAAGCCGATAGGGCTCGGCCATCTTCCACCTCAGACAAATCCTGAGGGGGCTTCCATGACAGACAATACGGAAAAACTCAGCGATCCTGAATTCAAACGCGAACTTGCTGCGCTAATCCCACATTTGCGGGCTTTTGCGCGCAGCTTGTGCGGTGATGCGACGCTTGCAGATGACCTTGCACAGGATGCAATGCTGAAAGCGTGGAACGCGCGACAATCCTTTCAGGCCGGCACGAATATGAAGGCGTGGGCCTTCACGATTCTCCGAAATGTTTTCTATTCGGAAAAACGCCGGTCTTGGCGCCGCACCCCACTTGATCCTGAAGTTGCCGAAGCAACGCTGGTGTCAAACAGTAACCCATCCGACACGCTCGACCTGCTCGCCATGCGCAATGCGCTCGGTAGGTTGCCAATTGATCAGCGTGAGGCCCTCATTCTGGTGGGTGCGGGCGGCTTGCCCTATGAGGAAGCTGCGGAGATTTGCGGAGTGGCTGTCGGAACGATCAAAAGCCGGGTGTCTCGTGCCAGGAAAGCTGTCGTCGAGATTCTGGAATCAAATGGGGCGGGATTCAGCGACGACTCCGAAATGAGGGCGGAAGACGCCTTCAATGACATCATGCGGCAGGCAGATGATATTGCCGGTGTCGGGTAACCAGGGTGGGTTAGACCAGGGGGAGAGCAAGGGCGCAAACGCGGCACCTTTGCGCAATAAGCTCGTTTTGACGCTGGCAGCTGCGCTGACACCCGTTCTCCTGCTGTCTGCGTTCAAGGCCTATATCGACGCCCGGGATATTCGGGAAAGCCAGGCCCAAAACCTTGTCGTTGTTGCGGGCGCAGCCATTGATGGTGTGAACCAGTCGCTACAGCAAGCAGAGTTATTGCTCTCGCTCTATGAGCCGCGATTGACGGCGGGCGAGTGTAGCGGTGTATTCAACGAATTGTCTGAATATCTGCCGTCGCTCACCAATGTCGTGGCGTTTGACAAGGACAGTGAAGTTGTCTGTGCCAGTGTAGGTACACCCACACTCAGTCGTGACAATCAGGTTCTGCATGACAGATTAAGGGCCGGAGGAGACTCCTTTGCTCGGAGTGACGCATTCTTTGGGTCCGCAAGTGACGAGTGGCTCTTTGCGCTCAATAAACGCGTCGAGGACGAAGCCGGAAATTTTGTGGGCATCCACACATTTGCATTGAGTGCAATTGAGCTCGCCAATCTCGTTCAGGCCGGCTATCTGCCCGATTACGTTTCCCTTTCCATCGCAGATGAGACGGGCAGGGTGTTTGGAGATCCCATTATTGGGCCAATCCCGTCCGAATGGATTGAGCAGGTGAAGGAAACGCGCGCCGCCCAATTGTTCCGGGCAGAGCAGAGCGGTGGCGGTTCCACGGATGTTGTGCTGCGACCTGTCGGTGATTCCAACATATTCGCAGTGATCGCGCGTCCCTCCTACGGTTTGTGGAATGATTTCTTTTTGCGGCCCGCGACTTCGTTCGGGCTACCCTTACTTGCGTTCGCAGTAACACTGCTGGCGGCTTGGATGGCGATTGACGGATTGGTGCTGAGGTGGATCTCTCGCTTGACCCGCACAGTTCGTATCTATGGCGCGGGGCGGTATCAATTCAAAGCGGGTAACTCTTTTGTGGATGCCCCCTCGGAGATTCGCAATTTGGCGACCGCGATGGAAGTCATGGCGAAAGATATCGACCATCGCGACCAGGATCTCAAAGAGGCTATCTCCACGCGCGATGCGGCCGTGAAAGAGATTCACCATCGCGTGAAGAACAATCTCCAGATTGTTACAAGCTTCCTGAACTTGCAGGGTCGACAGTTGAAGGACCCACAGGCCCGGGATGCAATTGCGGCGACGCGCCACCGTATCGATGCCTTGGCGATTGTTCACCAAACATTGTACCAGAATGAGCGCCTGGAAACCGTCGATATGCGACCCTTCCTTACCGGACTTCTCAATCATCTTTCGGATGCATTGGGCATGTCAGAGGCGGGCATAAACCTCGTCCAATCTTATGCCGAAATCCAGCGGGATGCCGACGATGCCATTCCGATGGCTTTGTTCATTGTCGAGGCAGTCACCAACGCGATGAAGTATGCCTTTGAAGAAGATGGCGGCGAAGTTGCTGTGCGCCTTTCATTGGTAAACGAAAAGGTCATTCTCGATATCAGGGACACAGGTCTCGGCTATGACTCAGCGGATGAGGACTCCGGACTGGGCTCCAAGCTCATGGTCGCTTTTGCAAGACAATTGTCTGCGGAGTTCACGACCGAAGCGCGACCAGGACTGGGCTGCTCGCATAAGCTTGTCATGGATATTTAGGTAGAAGAGCAACATCCAGTCCGCCCCGTGTGTCAGCATGCAGGACAATGCGGAACTCGCATCGCTTGGATGCGTAAGTTGTTTATGGTCAACGCAGTACATCCCCGGATAGACATTCAACGCCAATCCCGTAGTTTGCGCTCTCACTTCGATATATTTCGTCGCTTGAACGGTCCTCGTCGCGTCGGGGCGATATTTTCTGTACTGATTATTGGACTCGGGCAGATCTGGACCTGTTTGCGCAAACACACAGAGCTGATGCGCGCCAGCAAGCGAACACGAGTTTTGCTGATCTCCTATTCCGGCCAAGCGGTTCATTCCACACAATAAGTCGTTCTTGCTGCCCTGCGAGTACCGCTCACTTCCAACATATGAGCAAAAAAAGACACGCTCGATTCGAGCGTGTCTTTTCAGGCTTGGTTTGCAGCCCGCTTAGTCGTTGATGTCTTCCTCAACGTCCCGTGCGGTATCCTGGATAACTTCGCCACCGGCTTCGACATCCTTGCCAACGCCGTCGACAGTGTTGCAGGCTGCCAGCAGGGTGGCCAGGGCGCCCAAGGCACCGAGTGTTGCGATCTTCACGGTATTTTTCATGATAATTCCTTTCCGCTTTAAGCAGTAAACAAACGTTACCCGTGTCCCTTGGTTCCGATGGTCGATAAAAAAATAATCTGGAACTCGGATGCCTGCCACCGGGTTGTACTGTCATCGTATCGACCACGACGCGTCGATTTGTTTGATAGAAGGAGTTATTGTCATGCTCGGTTGGGCAATCGCATTTTTCGTATTGGCGTTGATCGCCGCAGTCCTCGGCTTTGGTGGCATCGCTGGTGCTTC
This sequence comes from Hyphomonas sp. UBA3195, assembly GCF_002366485.1. Classification (NCBI taxonomy): domain Bacteria; kingdom Pseudomonadati; phylum Pseudomonadota; class Alphaproteobacteria; order Hyphomonadales; family Hyphomonadaceae; genus Hyphomonas; species Hyphomonas sp. UBA3195. The sequence goes on along the minus strand of NZ_DEXB01000003.1, from coordinate 141,916 downwards.
GGCAGGTATCGCCAAAATCCTGTTCTTCGTTTTCCTCGTTCTGTTGGTCTTGTCCTTCGTGGCACGGGCCGTCCGTGGACGAAATGTGACCTAGTGAGGTTTGCATCTTTTTGAAAAGGGCGTTGCAATTGCAGCGCCCTTTTTGTGCTTTCTTTCTATAAAGACCGCAATGGAACTATTTTCCCGCACCGGCGTAGGTTAATTAAGGCGTCACCGGGAGGAGGTATAGGCTGTGCAAGAATACATGGCTTCCCCGGATGCTCCAGACAACAAACGAGATGTGGTGCGCAACTGGGCCATCACCGGAATATTCTGGATCCTCGTGCTTGGGACGCTGAGTCTTGCCCAAGGTGTATTTGTTCCAATTATCTCCGCATTTGTTCTTGCGCTGACTTTCAGTCCTGTGAGGCGCGCACTTGGCCGGATCGGAATTCCGGCGGGCGCTGCGGCCGGCATAATCATGGTCAGTCTTCTCGTTGTGTTCGGAGTCCTATTCTACTTCATATCTGAGGCCCTACAGCAGTATATGAGTGACGCTCCTACGTTCGCTGCTGAAGTTCGCCGCGAATTAAGTGGTCTTTTTGGTACAATTGAGCCTGTATTGAAGGCTGGCGACCAGATTGATGCGCTTACAAGCCAGGGTAAACAGCAGACAGTCGCGATACGAGAGCCAGGTTTCGTCAGTGTAATGACCCAAGCCACGCCGGCTGTGGTCAGCCAATTGATCGTGACGTTGACGTTGAGCTTTTTCCTGATTGCATCGGGTGACATGTTTTACGAAAAGCTCGTGCAGGTCATGCCCAAGCTCAAGGACAAGCGACGAGCGTTGGCAGCTGCGCGCACTATAGAAAACCAGCTTTCAACTTATCTTTTCACCATTACAGCGATCAATGCAGTGCTCGGCATGGTCATTGGTTCGGTTATGTGGGCGATCGGGATGCCCAATCCGCTGCTGTTCGGGTTGGGCGCATTCCTGCTCAACTATATTCCGTATATTGGCTCCATCGGAGGAATCACAGTTTCACTCGTGACCGGTTTGGTGACCTTTGACAACACTCTCCAGGCGCTACTGCCTGCACTGCTTTATTGGCTGATAAACACCATAGAAGGACAGTTTTTAACGCCGGTGCTGGTGGGGCGCCGCCTCAAGCTGAATGCGGTCGTTGTATTCATTTCATTTGCACTGTGGGCTTGGGTTTGGTCATTCATGGGAATGTTGTTGTCGACGCCGATCCTGCTAATGGCAAAAGTCGTGTCCGACAATGTGAATGGATTGGAGAGCTTCGGCAAATTCCTGGGTGATCGGGACGACCTGTCCGGTTCGGATTCACGATTGATGAAATTTGTGTTCCGCCAAAAAGATACACCACTTTCGGAAGAAGGATAAGAATCCCTCAGCCGCCGGGCATCACTATGGCCAAATGGGACAAGACGCCTCGCGCCGGTCTGTGAGCCGAAAATTCTATACTCTCAATGGATGACATGTCCGAACCTGATTCGGATATTGCTCGGAGTGGAATCTGAAAAGTCGACGTTCCTCCGTCTCCGATGTCCCTTTCGAACCTGGATAAGTTGCCTATCTCATTTCGACCGGTTCCGGTCTGAACAGCCAAAACAATGCTGCCTGCATCCTGCTGAGAGATGTTGAAAGTCAAGGTGAGACAGAAGCCAGCATTGACCTCCCGGGTCAGGTCCAGTTCATCGTGCGAGAAACGGACAGACCCAAAGGGAGCGCGCTTCCAAACCATCTCGATTGCGTTTTCTTGTTGTCCCAAATCAGCTGACTTGAGCACTAGCGCTCCCGCAGCAGAGATGGATTCGCCGCCATGCCAAGGTTTCCCAACTTCACTATTCTCAAGGTGCACCGTCCAACTTCCTGCGGTTCGGCCTAATTCAAAAATTGTGCCATGGTCGGGCTGGGTGACGACACCGTCTTCATGCAGTATCCGCAGGTTCCCACAGTCCTTCATGGATAGTCCGAACCCGAACGGAAACAGGGGATCATAGGGCTCCGCACCCATATTGAGCGCGTATTGATCCGCATATTGAGGCCAGGAAAAAGATAGTTTGCCGGAGAAGTCGAGACCATTCGTTGCGAACAGCACATCAGCGAGTGCGCCTGCCTGAGTGCCGGGAAGAAATGCTGCGATGAAGGCGTCGGACGCATTCAATGATGGATTGACCCAAAGCGGTCGCCCAGAGAGGAAGATGCAGATGGTGGGGATGCCTGCCTTGCGCAACCGTTTGAGCGTGTCGGCAACTTTCTTGTCTCGGGGCTGAAAATCGAGCGTCGACAGGTCTCCGCGAAACTCGGCATAGGGGAGCTCTCCAAACACGTGAATGGCAATGTCCGGAGAGTCTTTAATGCGCCCGTCGGGTGAATAGATAATTGTCCCGCCATGCTCTTTGCCCACCCGTCGAATTCCCGCCAGAAAGGTTTCGGCATGCGGATAGTCGGCCGGATTGAGATGTCCGCCCTGCCAGGAAAGCGACCATCCTCCGCACATCATGCCGAGATCATCCGCAGCGGGACCCGTCACCAGGATTCTTTGGTTCGACTGCAAAGGCAAAACATTGTTCGCATTCTTCAGCAAAACGGCAGATTTCTGGACGGCGACAGCAGCAAGTTCCGTATGTGCCGTGCACCCAACATTATTTCCTCTCACAGCTAGGGGCCGCTCGCTGGGAGTGGGTTGAGCACACAGGCCTGCACGCATTTTTAGCCTGAGAACCCGGCGGACCGCATCGTCCAGACGCTCCTGGGTAATTCGTCCGGACTCAAGGTGGCGCAATAGGGACGCATGCAGGCCCTTCCAGCTGTCGGGGGCCATATACATATCGAGGCCCGCCATCAAAGCATCCGGGCAATCGGTTGGGGTGGCGCCCTCTATTTGCCCGTGCCCGTCCCAGTCTCCCACAACCACACCATCGAAGCCCCAATGGGCTTTTAGAAGGTCGGTGAGAAAGGCTTTGTGTCCGTGCATTTTAAGACCGCCCCAACTTGAAAACGAGGCCATCACAGTCTGCACTCCAGATTCCAGAGTGGCGTAGTAGCCGGCGGCGTGGACCTCGCGCAATTCGGCTTCTGAGACGATCGTTTCGCCCTGGTCCCGCCCCCCCTGAGTGCCACCATCACCAATGAAATGTTTCGCGCAGGCGAGTATCTTGGCGTCACCGAGGAAGTTCTCGTTGCCCGAAATGCCTTGTAGGCCTCGGACCAGGGCGGCGCTTAGCTCAGCGACTAATTGGGGAGATTCCGAATAGGACTCATAGGCTCGGCCCCACCGGCTGTCGCGTGCGACGGCGACGGTCGGAGAGAATGCCCAATCCATACCTGATGCACGTACTTCACGTGCGGTGGCGGCGCCTATGCGTTCCACCAGTTCTGCATCCCGCGTGGCACCCAGTCCGATATTATGTGGGAAGATTGTTGCCCCGATCAGATTGTTGTGGCCGTGAACAGCGTCGGTGCCCCACAGTATCGGAATGCGGGGGCCATCTGCACGCATGGATGCCGCCCAAAATGCATCGGCGAGTTCCAGCCAATCGGCGAGACTGGCACGTTGATTTCCGTTTGGTGCAGAATTGCCGCCATTCAGCACTGAACCGAGATGATAAGCGGCGACGTCCTCAGGCGTCACTGATGCAATATCGGCCTGAATGATTTGCCCTACCTTTTGCGCGGGTGTCAGCCACTCCAGAATTCGCTCAATCAGGGCCTCTGTTTTCTCGGACTGCAGGCGTGGCGTTTGCGCCTTCGGCCAATCGGACAGAGCAAGCGTGGAAGTAGACCAGTCAGTCACAAATTAAGTCCGACATCGGATTTATGTGTTCGTTGCTCGTCGGGAGAGTAGTCTTCCGGGTAATCTCTCATCTGGTCATACCAGCTAAGCTTCAGGAATACGCTGGTGATGAGCACAACTGAAAGAGCTGCAAGCATTTTGGGCCAGTCTTGAATCACAAGGAAAATAGGGACGCAGACCAGGGCAGTCTGCCAGACAATGCCCACGGCTACGTTAATCAAGTCACGCTTCAAGTTCGTATTGGGGGAGACAGTTCGACCGGCGGCCGCGAGTGAGTCGGCGACAGGTCCCCAAAGGCCCCATGGGCGCGTCTTCAAGTAGAATCGCTGCAATGTTTCCATATCGGTCGGCCTGGTAGCCAGAGATCCGATCACCACGGCGATAAGACACGCTACGAAGAAGAATGGGAAAGCCTGCAACGGATTGAAGTCCACCTGTGGCATGCCTAATCCCAGCGCAAACACGATACCCGTCAGCATACCCCAGAAGTAACCGTAACCATTCATGCGCCACCAGTACCATTTCACGACATTGGCGGCTGTGTATCCGCCATAAAGCCCTGCCGTGATCCAGTTGATGACATTGTCGATGCTGGTCAGGAACACTCCGATGAGCGTGCCGATGATCACGAAGACCGTGGACACGAGGTAGCTGATCCTGAGATACGTCTTCTCAGACGCATTCGGCTTAATGTATTTGCGATAGATGTCATTTACGACATATGCGGGGGCGGCGTTAAGGGGGGCGGCGAAGCTGGACATGAAGGCAGCCAGCAATCCGGCGAGGGTGAGGCCGAGCAGCCCGACTGGAATGAATTCACGTAGTGCAAATGGCAGTACGGCCTCAAAGTCCGCATCTGTGCCCATGTCCCGCAAATATGGGCTGAAATAGACCAGAGCGAGAATCGTCAGACCGGTGATCAGCAAATAACGTGGGACATTCAGCACAATACTGACCAGCGCGCTCATCTTGGCGGCTTCGATCGGAGTGCGGGCGGAAAGGATGCGCTGCATATCATAGTTTGGGGCCGGCCCGGCAAGTGATGTGAAGATTCCCTTCAGCAAGACAAGCATGAAGAATATTGAAAACAGCGAGTAGCCCTCACTCGCTATCTTGGTATCTGCAGAGGGCAGCAGATTGGACCAATCGAGACCAAGCCTCCATCCAAAAAAGGGATTGTCCCACCCTTCGGGGACTGCCGCAGCCAGCGTATCCGGCGCCACATGCATCATGGCGATCACAGCAATACCGACACTGGCAACCGTGATGACGAGGAATTGTATGACTTCGGTAAATACTACCGAATACATGCCGCCCTTGATGACATAGAGCGACGTAAGAAAGATCAGGATAACGCCGAAAACCTTCTCATTGAGTGAGATCATTGCGGCTTCTCTCTGGGCCAGAAGGTCACCGGCGAGATTGGGCGCCTTCAGCGCGGTCGGCAGGAAAACGTCGAGCTGAAGAAGGCCCGCCAGGTCTAGCGGGATGAACTGGACCGCGAGCTTGCCGATGCCGAGGAAGCCGTAGGCCATGTAGGCGAGCACCAGGATCAACGCGAATAACACGACACTCAAATGGCTTAACCGCGCGGCTGGGCCATCGCCAAATCGGAAGGTAATCCACTCTGCCCCGGTCATCGCGCCCGACCGGCGCAACCAGATGGAGAGGAAGACCATCAGAAATACTTGGTTGAAGACGGGCCAGAGCCATGGGATCCAGACGCTTTTCAGACCATACACAAACAGGATGGATACCAGCCACATCGTACCAGCCACATCGAACATACCAGAGGCGTTCGACAGGCCCAGCGCATACCAAGGCAACCGATTGCCACCCAGAAAGTAGCTCCGCATACCCTTATTGGCCCGGGTGGAAATCCAGAAGCCGATAAATAGCGTCAAGCCGATGTATGCCGCGATCACGGCCATATCAATCGGATGTAGACTCACGGTCCCCGACTCCTAGTTCGTGCGCGCGGTTCGCCCGGGCGGGCGACGGTGCACCGAATTCCTTCTTGCAGCCAAATGGGCCTTGGTCGCCAACATTCTCTGCGTGCCTGACCATGAGAACATTCAATACAACCGGTTTCATTGCAAGCGGTCATGGTGTTTGATGACCAGATCGTTCCATCATTCGGGTGAGTTGCCCCGACGCGGAGCCTAGAAAGTCGAAATGGCTCGTAGGAGAATTTCAATGGCTCAGATCAGGGATGTCGCGAAACTGGCTGCTGTCTCCCCCGCGACAGTGTCGCGGGCATTTTCAGATCCGAGCAAACTGTCCACGACGACGCTCGAACGCGTCCTGGCCGCCGCTGAAGAACTCAAATACAAGCCGAGCTCATTGGCTCAACTGTTCCGTGAGGAGCGGACCAATACAGTGCTTGTCATGGTCCCGGACATTGCAAACGTCCTGTTCGCGAGAGTTGTCTCGGGCATTGAGCGTGTCGCGGTAGAAAACAAGTTCAATTTGATCGTGTCTGACACCGGAGACGATGCAGCCATCGAGTCCGTTGGTGTGGAGATGGTGGAAACCTATCGCGCCGATGGCGTGATCCAGCTGGGCGAGCGGCCGCTCGACCAGTTGCATCATGAGGGTGAACACTGCGCGATTCCCTTTGTGCAGGCGATCAGCGCTGATCCGCGCGGTCGCTATCCGACGGTCGGTATCGATGATCGCAGCGCGGCGGCAATGATGGCGGAGCACCTTCTTGCGTCTGGGCATCGCCAGATCGGGGTGTTGGCAGGCCTGAAAGACCGGCTGGTAACGCAAGAGCGGCTGACGGGTATTCGCGATGCGTTGGCTGCCCGGGAACTACCGCTCGACGAGACCATGGTGGCATATGGGCCCTACTCGATGGCAGGCGGGGAGAATTCGGCCATGCGCCTATTGTCACGCAAAACGAATGTGTCGGCGTTATTCTGTATGAGTGATGAGATCGCGATTGGCGCAATCCGCGCGGCGCATGATCTTGGTTTCAACCTGCCGAACGACCTGTCGATCTCCGGCTTCGACAACATCGAATTCGGAAAATACTGTACGCCGCCCCTGACCACTGTGATGCAGCCTGCGGAAAAAATAGGAGAAGTAGCCATGACTCTTATGTGTGACATTCTCAGAGGCCACGCTGTTACGGGGATACACGAAATGCTTGCAACCGAATTGGTGGCCAGAGCGAGTGTTCGAGAGGTTGGTTAACCGGGTGGATTGAAAATGTCGTGCGCGCGGTCCCAGTGGTGAACGAGGTCAGTCCAGATACTTATTTAGGAACAGCAGATGATCGGCCCATCGCGCATGTCGTCAGCGAAAGGCCCAAGCCAAGAATGAGGAGATGGAGGCGCAGGTTGGCGTCAATCAAAACAGGTTCGGTAGTGTGAGAGACAGCGCGGGCACGAATGTAATGATCACGAGCGCGAGCAGAAGCGCGCCATAGAAAGGCCAGATCGTCTTCACAGCCTGTTCCACCGGAACTTTTCCGACCGCAGACCCAACAAACAGCACCGATCCCACTGGCGGCGTCACAAGCCCGATCCCTAAATTCAGCATCATGACAATGCCAAAGTGAACTGGATCGACGCCCACTTCCATGACTACCGGCAACAAGATCGGAGTTGAGATGATGATGAGAGGTGACATGTCCATGAATGTGCCGAGCACAAGCAGGATGACATTCACGATAAGAAGGACAAGTATCGGATTGCTGGTGGCGGACGTAATCATGTCAGCCAGCTTCGCCGGTGCTTCAAGGATGGCGAGCGCGTAGCCGAATGCAGTCGCTGCACCAATGATAAGCAGCACCATCGCCGTGATCTTTACCGATTGCATGGCGGCTTCAGAAAAGCGCTTCCATCCCAGCGTTTGGTAGACCAGTGCTCCGATCGCGATCGTGTAGATGACCGCAATGGCAGAAGATTCCGTGGCGGTGAAGATACCTGACAGAATGCCGCCGATGATGATGATCGCGGTCATCAGGCCGGGGATGGCGAACAGGAGCGCGCGCGTAAAGCTGCGCCAGCCAGTAAAGGCACCGCTGGCATAGCCACGCAGGACAGCGACGCGCCAGGCGACGAACATAAGCAAGGCTGCGGTCATCACGCCGGGCAAGATGCCAGCGAGGAACAAATCTCCGATCGACACGCCGATCCTGCTGGCGGCTGAATATATGATCATGTTGTTAGAAGGCGGAATGAGTAGGCCGACAATGGCGCCGAGTTCACCGGTCATATTGTTGATCTGTGGGCGTATCATAACAAGGTAAAAATGGACTTCTCACGCCCCGGCACCCCGACGGATAATGCACACATCGAGTCCTTCAATGGATCGCTCCGGGACGAGTGCCTGAACATCAACTGGTTCGCCTCCCTGGCCGAGGCAAAGCGGCTGATCGAGGCGTGGCGGCGCGACTACAATGAGAGCCGACCTCACATGGCTCACAATGGGCAATCTCCCGCCGAGTTTGCCCGTAACGCCGGCCTATGACATGGTGGCAAGGTCAAAATCGCTGCTGGATTTCAACACCAAGGCCGGACCACCAGAGCCAAGCACTTCACAGGAAATCGTCACGCGCCGTAGGCCCAGGTCAGGCGACAAGTTGCTCTGTGACCCGAATAAATTCGCTCAAGCTTTCAGCCAGTTCTACTGTGAGTTTGCCGCTCTCGCTCATGTCCCGCGCGACTGATTCCAGAGAAAATGCGGCGGTGGAGACTTCTGTGTAACCAAAGCTACCGGCGCTGCCGGCAATAGAGTGAGACAATTGACGGATCTCTTCCAGCACCACTTTGCGGTCCTCTTTGTCCAGGATGGCCGCAAACTCTGCAGGTACTGTGGTGAGGTAGTCCCGATATTTGAGCTTCAGTTGCTCCATCGGATCGCTGGCAGGTTGTTGCTCATGGGTGGAATCGACCTGACCAGTCTGCTGTGTGGTGAGGGCTGAAACAAGCGCATTTAGTTGAACGATATCAATCGGCTTGGGGGCATGATCCGTCATGCCAGCTTTCATGCACTCGGCGATCTGTTCGGGCAGGACATTTGCGGTCAGTGCCACAATCGGAATTTGACTGGCTGGCGCAGACAGAGCCCGAATCGCGCGTGTCGCAGCAATGCCATCGAATTCCGGCATCTGGACATCCATCAGGATGATATCATACGTGTCGCCCTTGCGAAGGGACGAGAGGGCAGCAGGCGCCGACAGAAAGCCCCGGACCGAATGACCGAACTTTCCGAGCCCCAATTCAATCAGTTCCAAGTTCATGGCGACATCGTCAACGGCCATGATCTTGAGCTTTCCGAGTTGTGGGGTTTTGGCAGTCGAGCGGAAGTCGGACATCGGCACTTCCGCAGGTTTGAACGGCAATACCAGTTTCGCAACCGTACCCTGTCCAAGTTTGCTTTCCAGGTGCAATTCTCCCCCCATTAGCCGGGCAAGAGATCGACTTATGGAAAGCCCCAGGCCTGTGCCGCCAAACTTTCGAGTGACGCTATTGTCAGCCTGCTTGAACCCCTCAAAGACGCTTTCCAGTTTGTCATCGGGGATACCAGGCCCCGTATCTGCCACTTCAAATTTTAGCAAGTCTCCCTCCTGGGAGGCGCTGACTCGGACTGATCCTTCGGTTGTGAATTTTGCGGCATTTCCGATCAGATTGGTCAGTATCTGTTTCAGCCGGACTTCGTCAATGAGGGCGCCTTTGCTCTCCACGACGGAGGTCAATGGCACCGACCGAGAATCCCTTCCTGCGTGAACGAGGTCGATCGTGTCCTGAACAAGTTGAGCAATGTCGACAGCACGCTCTTCCAACTGGATGCTTTCTGCCTCGATCTTGGAGTAATCCAGAATATCGTTGACTATATCTTTCAATAGGCGCCCGGCTTTCATCGCGCGGGTAGTGAACAGCCTTTGCTCTTCACTCAGATCCGTCTGCTCCAACAATTGCGTGAAGCCAAGAATACCATTCAGGGGCGTACGAATTTCGTGGCTCATATTCGAGAGGAACTCCGCTTTTGCCTTGCCAGCAGCTTCGGCTTCAGCGCGGGCCTCGGCCAAGGCCTGCTCCCTTTCCTTGCGATCCGTGATGTCCCGGAAGGTCGATATTACCTCGCGGGGGCGACCATCCTCACCCTGAATGAGCTTCGGATTTCCCTCCAGCCAGATCACGTTACCGTGCTTGTTCTTCACTCGAAATTCTCTTTGCACAGATGGATCAACGGCGTCATTCTGGAAAAGTGATTGGGTGATTTCTGCCGCACGTCCGCGGTCTTCCGGAATCGCGAAGTCCAATGTTGACAAGCCAATTGCATCTTCTGGCGAAACACCCAAAATCTCGCATGCGGGCGACGCATAGGTGATTATTCCATCCAAACCGAACTTTACAATGATGTCTGTAGAGTTCTCCGCGAGGGTCCGGTACTTGGATTCGCTATTCGCAAGTGCTTCAAGTACAACCTGCTCGTCTGTGACATCCTTGAATACGCCGAACACTCGCTCGACCTTTCCGGTCTTGTCCACAAGAAAATCTCCGATAGAGCGCACGCGCCGCCTCTTGCCATCCGACTTTCGAACAATCGTGGCTTGAAATTCCCAGCCTTCGGCATTGTTGACAGCGCGCTCAACCAGAGCCCGCACACGATCGCGGTCTTCTTCAGCGTAGAACATGATCGCGTCGCCATACATCGGGTTGAACTCTTCTTTCGTGACGCCGTGAATTGCATAAACTTCCGGCGACCAGTCCACTTCCTGAGTGGATGGGTTCAGAGTCCAGTGACCTACGCCCGCCATACGTTCGGCCAAGTGGGCCTTTGTCAGCATCTCCTGTTGCTCGCGTGACTTGCTCGACAAGCGTTCTCGAGACCGTCTGATATGATTGATCAGTCGACGGCGATCCGAAGAGGCTGCTCCGACAGCGAGCCCGAGAATGGAGTTTGTCGCCAAGAATAGTTGAAGTGCCAAAATCTTGGAAGTGAATTCGGCTGACATCAAGTGCATAGGGCCAGTGCCAGCCAACGTGAACGGCAAAGCGATTGCCGTGATCGTGAGTAGCCCCATGGCGGCCGCTTTTACGCCTCCCCCAAAGGCGAGGAATACGAGCGCGGGGGGTACGAGGAAGAGGAATGGATAGTCGCTCTGGGCGAAAACGAAGAAGGTCGTCGCACACAATAGCCCCAGCTTGAGAATATACTGAAGGTCAGGCGACGTGCTGACGAATTTTTTCGAGCGATCCGCCAAAGACCAGATTATCGGAGTGAACAGAACTATGCCCAGAAAGTCTGCTGAGAACCATACGAGGGCTTCAGAGAGCACGAGGGTCTCTCCACTCGTGAACAATCCTGTTGCAGCCATAAGCGATGACAAGAGGCTGCCAACGAATCCACCCATGATCAAAGTAGAAATTCCCGCCAGGCTGATGAACCGTATTTTGCGCTGGTACATGAAAATAAAGGCGACGCAGCAGACTTCTGCTACGTTCGCCAGAGCCAGAATGAACGCCCGGAGAACCGGGTCTCCTGAATAGATATTTGCGAGCACCAGCGCGGCCATCATTGCCGTGAGCAGGGGAATCCAGTTCCTGCGCGGGTTCTTCAGAAGCAAGACGATCAGGATTGCGTTCGCTGGCCAGACGGCGGCCACACGCCCAGCGCCGCGCGTCAACTCGATCATCGCGACCGCAACGACGAAAATGACGATTGCGACACCTAGGCTTCCAGCCAACATGCCGAGGCGGCTGGTGGCGCGACCAGGTTTTCTAGTGGCTGATGAGGTGTTGGGAACTGCGCTTGGCATGGATCAGATCCGTGTTTGTGTTTCCGTCTTGCAGTCCGTATGCAGACGGATTGTGTGATTGCCCGTGCTCTGCCGCAGGCGAATTCATGCGGAAGCTGCCCGACATAGAGACATTCTCAATCAGAATGTAACCAACGCAATATGGCGCTCACAGCTGTGCCTGTGCAAATACCCGGAAATCGCCTTTGGTTCAGCAGTACTGATCTCTTCAGAAAGATTACAGGGTGGGCGATCGCCATAACTGATCTGACAAATTGGTACGTGTATCCCCATCGTGTGTCCCCTAACTCGGTAAATAGATGAGCTGCTGATTTGGATGGAAACTTGTTTCAATTGAGTTTAGATCATCGGTTTTCCCGCAGTGGGAGAATTTCTGTGGTACAATGCTTTGAGTACACGGCTGAATTATTCTCTTGATTGAGGCAAGGGACCAAGGGGCTAAGATGTTTTCGGATATCGTTTCTTCAGAACTCAAATCCTTGAGATCCTATGCGCAATTGTTGCTGGGATCGATTGATGCTGGCGACCAGGTAGTCTGCGATGTTTTGGGAGACTTGATCGGATCAGTCCAAGCTGCAGGCGCAACGGGCGTCGATCGGGCATGCCTGTTTCGTCAACTTGACCACAGGCTGCATCAGGTCGCCCAAGCCCATTCGGTGAATGACCGTGTCCATCCCATTCTACATGGATTGGAGGTCGTGGACCGGCGAGTGCTGTTATTGTCCATAATCGGCGGATTTGGGACAGAAGATTTGGCGCGGATCACCGGTTTGGATGTTGCGGAGGTTACCCACATTATCGCCCGTGTTGAGTCAGTTGTTGCAGCTGCCTCACGTACCGGCGTCCTGATCATTGAGGATGAGCCCTATATGGCGGAGCTGCTGTCCGTGCTGGTGGAGCAAACTGGTCATTGGGTCGCTGGAATTGCTTATACGCGCGACGAAGCCATGACCTTTGCAGAAAAGCGGGGCATTGGATTAATCCTCTCGGATATAGATTTGGGTAACGACGTCTGTGGCTGGACAGTTGTTCACAAGATTCGCGAAACACTCGGCTATAGGGTGCCGACTATTTTCATTACGGCGCACCCCGAACGGTTGGAGGAAGACGGGTATGAGAATCGGGATGGGGTGGTACCAAAGCCGTTCGATATCTGGCGCGTACGGGAAGCTGTGAACAACGCCGTGCACTTGAACGCATCCATTTTTGCCTAATGTAGCCGAGTTCGAAGGGGTTGGCCTAAGGCAGGACCGCGTCGTCGCGTAGGTCACTGTTGGTCGACGCGATTTTGACGCTGACAACATATGCCTTTTCGTTTTCCATATTGGCAAGGATCAGGCCGGCTTGGTCGCTCGGGATGAGTCGCAAGAAGCCCGCCGCGAAGCCGGCGTCCATTTGGTTGAAGATCCCTGCGGCCTGATCTGGTTTCATTGCGCCGTACATCTGGGCAAGGTGCTGGATGTCCTCATTGGCCGCCTCTGCCATGCGTTGCCATCTATCGTCCAACTGGATCTGGATCGATTTGAGGTCTTCCGCCTGCTGGTCCAGTTCCATCTTCCGGTTCTGGAACTGAATTTCTTCTGCCCGCAGGTCAGAAATGCGTTGCTCGATAGTCTTCTGGTCTTGCTCCATAGCTTCGACGAGGTCGCCTGTAAGGCAAACCTTCCGCACAGTATCGGAATCGTCGACATAGCTCTTGGGCAGCACGTCAGATGGACGGCTGCTGAGTGATTCCACACCTGTCGTTGCAAACGCCTGGGGCAACCACCGGGTCCCGCCTGCGATCGTGAACAAGGCGCCGATCGTCAGAAGAACATGAGTGCGTCCGCTACTCTTTGTGCCCATAGCTCTCATATACCCTTTTGGTCTTGATCGTATCATCGTCTTCGAAAAGATAATCGGAACTGTCCAGACTGGAGGCCGCCTGGTTAGCGACGGTTTCAAGGCGCTTGGTCAGCCGCGTGATCTCCGCGACCCTATCTGATGACTGAGCAAGTGCGTCGCGTATTGTTGTGCGAATTTCGGCATCTGCTGACTGAATCTTGCGGGAGATCTCCCGATCCTTCATTTGGAGTGCATCTTTCAACTCCGTCAGCTTCTTGCCAGCGTCATGCGCCTCAGTGAGGATTGCGGTAAGTCGAACTGCTATTTCTCCAGATTGAGCCTTCGCTTCGTGACGCGCTGATGAAACTGCGGCGACTGATTCGGACATGGCGCGGATGGATGCGCCCAAGCCATCCTTGGTATTTTGCAGGGCCTTGAGCCTGCGGCTGAGCAGGGCACAGTAGAGGCATGCCGCAAACGAAACGAGAAAGAGCGCTATGTCGGAGGGATCTAGAGCCATCATCTTACCGTAGCAGGAATTCGGTTACGAGCACGCCGTGCGAAGCATCCGCACCGAGCACAATTTCGGATCGCATCGCGAGTTGCTCCCTCATCTTCGGGTAGAAGTCAGCTGACTCGAAATCGGAGAGCTGAAGTGCACGGAGGTAGCCGACAAAAGCATCGACCAGCATGGGTTCGGCTTTCTTTACCGCGCTGACATGACTGTTGTCTGAGATGACAGAAGTCTTGATCTTAACATAGCGAGTGGCCGGCTCATTACCTATCGTGACAAGGATTTCTTGCAACTCTACATAGACGTGATCTTCCAGCGCGAGCGGCGTATGAGCCGGCTTGCCACCTTCGCCTGGCGCACATGCAAGTGCTGCCGCAGGGGTATTGGGCGACAGAAAATAGACGATCCCAAATGCGCCAGCCATGCTGACGACAGCCAACACCACAAGCGGGATCAACCCACCGCCGGAAGACTTTTCTTCAGTAAGTTCTGTGTTCGCGTCAGAGGCCAAAACGTTACCCAATAAAAAATTTCTGCTGACAAAGGCTTATTAATCTCTGGGTAAAGGAAGCGTTAATGATTTCGCGGAAAATATTAACCAATGGAATGATGGCGTTGGGATCGGGGTTTTCTGGCCTATGAAACTTTTAGACACACTGAAGGCGCTATCAACGGCGCAGAAACTCGCACTTGTGGGTGCAGTTGCCGGTGTGGTCTTCGCCATGTCGTTGCTCGTTCAAGGTGCGGTCAAGCAGCCCATGGGCCTGCTTTATGCCGGACTGGACCCGATGCACACCGGTGAAGTGATCGCTGAGCTCGAAAAGCGCGGCGTCGAATATGAGATCCGCGGCGAGGCGATCTTTGTTCCGAACTCCGATCGCGACTCGGTTCGTTTTGCGCTGGCCAAGGACGGGCTGCCGCAGCAGTCTGTCAGCGGTTATGAGCTGCTTGATGATGTGAATGGCTTCTCGATCACGTCGGAAATGTACAATGCGACTTACTGGCGAGCGAAGGAAGGCGAACTGACCCGCACCGTGCTGGCCATTCCCGGTGTATCATCCGCGCGAGTGCATATCGGCGCCAGCCTTCGATCGGGTTTTTCCCGATCCGGCCCATCACAAACTGCATCCGTGACCTTGGTTTCCAGCAACCGGATCAGTGCGAGCCAGGCTGAGGCTATCCAGTACCTCGTCGCCCTCGCCGTGTCCGGACTCGATCCGGCCGATGTGGCCGTGATCGATCCGAAGCGAGGTATGCTGGCGGGGCCCAATATCGACCGCATGGAAGAACCGGGAGTAGTCGCCGAGGGCCAGTCGAGCACTCTGGAACAAAAGATCCTGCGCTTGCTGGAGGCCCGCGTCGGTCCGGGCAATGCGCGCGTGTCCGTGACGGTTGATGTCAATCGCCAACGCCAGCGCGTGTCCGAAGTGGTGTTTGACCCGAATTCGCGCGTAATTCGCAATCGCACCAGCAATGACACCAGCGAAGCCAGCGGTGGTGGGGGCGGAGGTGTCACCGTGTCCAGTAATCTGCCGCAAGGGGCCGGAAGCCAGGGCGGCGGCAACAGCACGGTGAAAAACTCGACCGAGAGTGTTGTTTACGACATCAATGAGACACGCCGTGAAACCGAAACATTACCGGGTGAAATCGAACGTATTTCTGTAGCTGTACTGCTAAACGAACAAGTCCTCGGTTTTGATGCCAATGCCGAAGATTCTGCTCCCTTGATGCGTAGCTTGGTGGCCGATTTTGAACAATTGATCCTTTCTGGTGCCGGCCTCAACGCTGATCGGGGGGACTCTCTCACCGTAGACTTGATGCCGTTTCAGGAACTGGAGGTCGAAGAGCTCACACCCGCTCCCGGTCTCGTCGAGACCCTTACGGAGCGCTATTTCTGGTCTGCCTTGCAAGCCATTCTGCTGGGTTTGGTCGTGATTGTTCTGGGCTTCGGCGTTGTCCGGCCCTTACTGGCTCAGGGAGCGAAATCTGATCTGGGCACTGACGCAGGTGCAATTGCAGGCACGACCCCGGCGCTTGCGAATGATCCAGTCGACCCCTTGGACTATCTGAAAGACTATACTCGGGAGCGCCAGGATGAAACAGCAAGCCTGCTTCAGGAGTGGCTGAACGAAGACCGGAAGGCGCTGGTCAATGAGTGAGTCGCCTTTCGCCAACCTGCCGAGATTTGATCAAACTACTGACGATATGGCTGGCACCGCCAGTACAATGGCGGATGCTGTAACCGCTGTAGATTTTCATGAGCCCGAGGCGCCAGCCGAGATTGTACCGGCGCTCGATCCGAATGTGGAAGTTCTCTTGACGCGATTGTCGGAAGAGATTGAGCGTACGAATGATCTTCTGCTTGTTCAAACGACGAACTGGGTTTCTGCGATAGCGGAGAAGTTGTTCCCGGAACTTTCAAAAATGTTCTTGGCAGAAGAGATTGGTCGACAGTTGCCAAGCCTGTTACCGGAATCGGCAAATCGAGTGGAAATCACGGCTCCCGAGCTTCTTGCAAATGACATTCAGGATGTTGTTCAGCGCTCAAACAAACTTGCCAACCGATGCCTCGTTTCTCCGACGCCTGCATCCGAGCGCCAGGGTGTGGATGTGTCCTGGGTGACGGGCGGATTGTCGGTGGAATTCGACGGGTTGCTGGAGGCCTGCCTTGGCCGACTGCAGTCTATGCAAACGAATCAGAAGGAAACATTGTGATGGCTATTCCCGAAATGACGCCTTCGGACGAAAACATGATTGAGCAGGATGAGGCCTTGCCGGGCGGCAAAGTCTATCGATCCATCTATAACGTCCCGGTCAATGTGATCGTCTCCATCGGCCAGAAGCGTCTGACCGTTTCTGAAATACTGGATTTGAAACCGGATTCCGTGATCGCGCTCGCGGCGCGCATAGAAGACCCTGTATCTCTTTCGGTAGACAACCGGCTCATCGCGCGAGGCGAGTTGATTGAGACGGAGGAGGGTGGTTTAGGCGTAAAAATCACGGAGATCGCGGAGGATCCCGATGCTAAGGGGACTTGAACACCTGCCGCGTTTTGCTGGCGGCTTGTTCATACTAATTCTCCTGTATGCGCTTTCCGGCGCAGCTTACGCGCAATCCGTTGATCCAGCTCAGATAACCATTCCGGATGGATTCCTTGGGAATGGCGGCGAGGGCGGACTCAGCGGCTCTGTCGTACTACTGCTTGTTTTGGTGACAGTGCTCAGTCTGGCGCCAGGCATCGCCATGATGGCGACCTGTCTGCCATTCATGATTATTGTCTTTTCATTTCTGCGTCAGGCCATCGGCGTACAGCAAGCGCCTCCAAACATGCTCATTATGGCGCTTGCCATGTTCCTCACCTTCTTCGTCATGGAGCCAACCTTCATGGAAGCATGGTCTTCAGGCATCTCTCCATACATGGAGGGTACAATTGACGAGGGGCAGGCCTGGACGGCCGCGACAACGCCTTTTCGTGAATTCATGACGGCCCGTGTCGATCCAGAAACCATCCCTGTTCTTGCCGATGCGGTGAACCGCCCTGTGGTGGAAGGGGAGGAGCCAACATTCGCTCTGCTTTCGACGGCATTCATGTTGTCCGAGATCAAGCACGCATTTCAGATCGGCTTCGTAATTTTCCTGCCATTCCTTGTTATTGATCTGGTCGTCTCATCTGTTCTGATGGCAGTCGGCATGATGATGGTGCCGCCGACCGTGGTTTCGCTTCCTTTTAAGGTTGGATTCATAGTTCTGGCGGATGGCTGGTTGAAGATAACGGAAGCACTTTTGCGAGGATATGCCGGATGAGTTCGGTCGTAGAGTTGAAACAACCGACACAAAGGCAGGCTGTAGCCAGAACAGGGCCACAGACTGGCTCCTCGCGCATTGCGGGTCTGACGCGTGCACAGAAGGCTGCTGTGGTCATTGCCATGCTTGGTGAAGCCGAGGCACGTCCCATCGTTGAGCGTCTTGATGACCAGACCATGGCCCAGGTTGCTGCTGCGTTGGAAACAGTTTCCAAACTTCCTCGGGAGCAGCTTGTTGAGATTGCAATCGACTTCCTGAAAGAATTGCGCGCCGCGAGCGGTTCGTTCTCCGGAGGACAGGACAAGGCTCGTGAAGTCATCGCGAACATCCTCGATCAGAAACGCTATGATCAGATATACGGTACTGGCGAGCCACAACAGGAAGTCGTGGTGGAAGAGGTTGGCGACACCTGGGAGCGGCTTGAGAATTATGATGCGCAACAGGTCGCAACCTATTTTCTGACACTGACCCCCAATATCATCGCTCTAATCCTGCGCCGATTGGATGTCGCTGCGGCATCGGAAATTGTCGGCTTTCTGGGTGAGGAGCAACTGGACCCGGTGGTCGGTCATTTGGTCGAGGATGAGGCGCCAGACCCGGAAATCTTTTCCGTGCTTGCCCACATGGTCGAGATTGAATTGCTGAACAATACTGAAGCTGGTCCGGGCGCAACCGAAGATACGGCTCACTTGGAATCCATTGGTGAAATGCTCAGCCTTGTCCCGAGTGACAAGCGTGATCGGATCATGGCCTTCCTCAGTAGCGAGCATGAAGGCAAGATGAAAAGCATCGAGCGGGTCATGTTTACCATCAGCAGCCTGCCAGAAATTTTGCCCCGAGAAGCTGTTGCAATTGTATTCCGGGAACTTGGCGAAGAGACAATGGTCCAACTCCTTGCGAGTCTCCGCGAGGGTGGATCGGAAGTTTCGGATTATTTGCTCAGCAACATCTCGTCGCGCTTGGCGGACCAGTATCGCCTACAGCTCGAAGACGTGGGAAAAATATCTGCTGAGAAGGGCGAGAAGCTCCAACGTCAGTTCCTGATGTCCCTGATGACCCTCAAGCGGGAAGGGGCGATCAAGGTCGGCAAGCCTGAAGAAGACGAGGCCGAGTAGGGCCTGACACGAATAAGTTCCTGTCCAACTTGTCTTACCAGTTCAACGGATGATCAGGTCTGCGTGAAGGGCGCCCGCTGCTTTCATTGTGCGAATGATATCGGCAGTTTCCTGAGGCGTAACCCCTAGCGCATTCAGCCCAGATATCAACTCTGAGAGTGACACGTTTGGGTTCAGCATCGCAATATTCTTACTGCCGGTCTGGCCGATTGTGATGCGTGAGCGGGGCAGGGCGATGGACTCGCCTCGCGCAAACGGATTCGGCTGGGACACAACGGGGCTTTCCACCACCTTGATAGAGATGTTGCCCTGAGCAATCGCAACTTTGGAAATGGTGACATCCTCGCCAAGTACGATCGTACCGGATTTCTCATCAATCACTATTCGCGCCGGCACAGACACGCTGACGGGCAAGTTTTCGATATCTGCGAGGATACGGGAGGGCGTCCCATTGATCCCGCGAAGGTCCAGATCAATCGTGCCAGGATCACGAGTATAGGCGATCTGGGCACCATAGGCCGAGTTGATGACGTCTTCGATGCGGGCGGCTGTCGTGAAATCCGGATCGCGCAGGGC
This sequence comes from Hyphomonas sp. UBA3195, assembly GCF_002366485.1. Classification (NCBI taxonomy): domain Bacteria; kingdom Pseudomonadati; phylum Pseudomonadota; class Alphaproteobacteria; order Hyphomonadales; family Hyphomonadaceae; genus Hyphomonas; species Hyphomonas sp. UBA3195. Next base: position 122,506 of record NZ_DEXB01000003.1, on the reverse strand, counting down.
GAGTGTCAGGCTCTCGCGGTCATTGAAGTCATAGCCGATTTCACGCTCGATGCGGGCCCCATTCGGGATGGCGCCTGCTGTCGGCGTACCACGCGTTTCGCGTGCGGCGGCGGCTTGAACATCAATACCGGAGACGATGATGCTACCTTGAGCGACTGCATAAACTTCATTGTCTGCGCCCTTCAGGGGCGTGAGGATCAGGGTGCCGCCCTCAAGGCTCTTGGCGTCTCCGATCGAGGCGACCGATATGTCTATGGTCGATCCATTACGTGCAAAGGAGGGTAGCGTGGCTGTCACAAGAACAGCTGCGGCATTGTTGGGCTTGATATCCTCACCTTGGACATTCACGCCAAGGCGCTCAAGCATGTATGTCAGCGAGTCTTCTGTGAACGGTGAGTTTCGAACTGAATCGCCCGTGCCATTGAGGCCGACCACGATACCATATCCGATAAGATCGTTTTGCCGCACGCCTTCAACATCGACGATATCCCGAAGGCGGGTTTGCGCATCGGCAGGGGCGGAACCCCCGAAGAGACCAAAGCAGAGCGCGGCGATGAGGAGTGTTTTCCGAAGCATCATTCTTAGCCCAGATAATTCAGGAGTGACAGTTGGGACAGGCGGGCAGTAATCAGATAAGATGCTTCCAACGTCGTCTGCAGCGATTGCAGCTCCGTTGCGGCTTCATACTGGTCTCGCGCAGTCAGATCGTTGAATGACGCAGTCAGTACTGTTTCTTCCGTGTCGAGCGTTTTTTGTTCGATCGCATTCCGCTCTTCATATACGCCGAGATCTGCCCGTAGATTGGTGATTTGCGTTTCGCTCGACGACAGGCTCAGAGATGTCTCCTGAACAAGCGTTTTGTAACCGTCCAAAGAGGCGAGTGGGCCATCCGGACCCGAGATTGCCAATACGGCCAAATCTCTGATGAGCGACTTGATTGCGTCATTATCTGCGGTGACGCTCTCCGGGTCGGACGCGGTCGTGCTGCCTTGGTAGATATTCTGCAACCAACCGCCTGTTGGCGAGGTAAAATAGTCATCCAGCTGAGTCGCGAAGTCGGCACTGTCGGTTGCGCTATCCGCAATCAGCTCGATGTCAGCCAAAAGTGCGGACTGATCGGAAAAGGGAAGGGTGGATGTAGCGTCTCCTGCGAAGAGGAAGCGGTCTCCATATCGCGCATTCAGAGACGAGAGCGACGCGGACAGGGCGGCCTTTGCGTCCCGTGCTGCAATACCCACATCTGTTTCATGCTCGCCGCCGATAGCGCTCAGCATGTTTGCGGCGATGCCACTTGAACTCTCTTGAACCGTGCCCAGGCTTGTTTGGATCAGCGACAGTCGGCTCGCGCGCAGGTTGAGGACTTCGCGATCAGTTGAGATGTCTGCCAGCGCCTTCTGACCAAGCATGGCCTTACCGATCCGGCCGGATAGATGAAGCGTAAGGTCCTCATATCGACCCGTCGTGGCCTCTGTCGATGTTTTGCCGATCTGGGTCCGCAATTCAGAAATGTGCTGACCGAGGCTGGCAGTCATCAGGCCGGAGGAAATAGAGAAGCGGTCCATATCAGATCTCCATCAGCTTCTGCATCATCTGGTTCGCAATCTCGATGACCCGGGCGTTTGCTGCATAAGCCTGTTCGATTGCTAGCAAGTCCTGCATCTGACTATCGATATCGACTCCGGTCTCAGACAATTCGGCCTCAATCAGAAGGTCGTGCTGCGTGGATGCCGAAGAAAGCACTGATTCGTGAGAGATACGGGTTTGCCCGGTGAGTGACGCAACATGTGCAACCAATTCGGTTGCAGAGAAGCCGCCCTGGATACCGTTCGAATTCATCGATTGTATTTTGGTGAAGGCGTTGGACATAGCAGAAAGAATGGAGTTGTCTCCGGGCGGGCCCTCAACTGCGGCGCCGATGCCATCCCTCAACCGCCAAAGGCTACCGCCTTGTGCCGGGTCAACTTGGGCGTTCAGGTCGATGCGACCAGCGAGACCCGGATCGCCCGGCGTGCCTGTGTCGACAAACATGCCGAACTCGCCGGGTACTTTTGTCGGATCGATCGAGTCATCCGACAAGCGGGTCACAAGGTCGTTGGCGATCGTATCGAGTTGGGCTCCAAAATTTGGAAGGTCTGTGTCGCGCAAGGTGAAGAGCGCGCCGAACATACCACTCGATATAGCGGCGTAACTGGACGCACCGGGCGTCAGTTCCTGCCCATTCACCGAGAGGCCCGAAAGTGCACCATTGTCCAGTGTCATATCCGCGCCAAATGAATTGGCGGGCGAGAATTCCAATTGCTTGGCAGTTCCCGCAACGAGGTAGACACCTTCGACAGTTATGACATCCACAACGCCACCATCGCGCGGAATCGCTTCGATTGGCAGATATTCTGCGATTGTATCAAGTGTTCTGTCGCGGTCATCCATCAGTGCGGCTGCCTGGGATGTCGAGCGGTCCATGCCCGCCAGCAAACCGTTGAGTTCTTCGACCTGCTTCAGCGCGGCATTTACGACGTTCACGCCGTCTGCGATCTCGCGATCAGCTTCCGAGCGTTGCTGGCTGACCAGTTGCGAGAGATTGTTCAACTCCGTCACAACAGCATTGGCCGAGTCCAGCAAGGCAGCCAGTTGGGTGCTGGACTCTGGAGAAGTGACCGAGGCAGACAGGGCCGCCTCAAACTTGGAAAACTTGCTGAAAAGTCCGGTGCCTTCAGCGTCATCCCCTATCCGGGATGAGAGCACCTGCCATGTGCTGGCCATCAGGCTGGACTGTGCAACATCGCTGGAAACGCTCCGGCGCTCTGCAGACAGCGCAGAATCGGCAGAGCGCGAGATACCCGAGGCTGCGACGCCGCTGGTGCGGCCGCCAAGCAATGTTTCTCCCACCAGCACAGAACGCCGGACATAGCCCGGCGTTGATGCGTTTGCGACGTTCGTGGCGACAATGTCGGCCCGAAGGCCAGATACCTTCAGGCCGGATTGTGCTGCGTTGATGGCGTGGGAAATACTCAAAGCAGAGCTCGCCTGTCAGAGTTGCGGATCAGCGCTTCAGATTGGTTGTCTCTTGTAGCATCTCGTCGACCGTCTGCACGATCTTCGCGCTGGAAGAGTAGGCGCGCTGTGTTTCAATCAGGTCTGTAAGCTCCGCAGCGATATCGGTTGTGGATTCCATCAGGGCGTAGCCCTCGATGCTGCCCACCGGCCCGGTCCCAGCGTCCCAGAGATACAAGTTTCCGCTTTCAGCAGAAACACGAAAGGCCTGACCGTCCAGTGCCTTCAATCCGTTCATGTTCGGAACATCACCAACCGGAATCTGGTAGAGGGTCCGGCGGAAGCCGGTATTGTAGATGGCTTGCAGATAGCCGTTCTCGTCAATCTCAACGGACTGAAGGTCCCCGATGGGGGCCCCGTCCTTGCTAACCGAAGTTGGTGAGAAATTGGCGGAGAGCTGAGTGATACCCGCGCTGTCATTCGGTCGGCCGATGAATACCTCGACGTCACCGTGGGGCAGATTCAGCGTGACGGTGCCGGTCGCATCATCATAGGTCGCACCGTTGGACGCGGTTACACCACCGGTGTCGATACGGCCGCCATTTACAGCGCTGTCGGAGAAGTTGACGGCCAGATCGCCAATCGAAACGGCCGGGTCGCCTGCGCTATCGAATATCTCCACCGACCAGGCATTGCTTGAGCCTGATGCGGGAACGTTCGGGCTGAATTCCAAAGACAATGTTTGGGCGCGGCCCAGATTGTCAAAGTACTCTATCGGCAGTGTGTAGCTCTCACCCGTCCCACCAGCTGTGGTGGCATCGGCCGGAAGGTTGATGCCGAGCTCGATGCGGGATGTTGGGGAGGCAGTGTATTGGGATGCCGCAATGTTGACTGGCTCGAGGTCGGTGCCGCTATTGCGGCTGACATTGCCGATTTCACCGTCGGAATTTGCAGGCCAACCAAGCAGGAAGAGCCCGCTCTGAGTCCGTAAGTTTCCGCTTTCGTCTGCGTAGAATGAGCCCGTTGGAAGCATCATCAGGCTGCGCTCCGACGAGAGCGAATTCACGCCCGTATTGTCCGTAACCGGAACTAAACCGCGGCCCGAGACCGCAAGGTCGGTTGCGTTGCCTGTAGAGATGAGCGATCCCGTTGCGGCAATGTCCTTGAAGGCCGTAACCCGGACGCCGCCTGCGGCGTAAGCAGAGGACTGCTGTTGCAGAACCATGCTTGAAAAATCAACTTGGCTTCGCTTGTAGCCGTATGTTGATGAGTTCGCGATATTGTCAGAAATGGCGGAAAGACGGCTTGAATTTGAGTTCAGCCCCATTACGCCCGCATTCAGGGATGAAGAAATGCTCATGGTCGACTCCTACGACAGATGTACTCTATCACTGGAGCGGATTTGTTAATAAGCAGATAACCCTGATTCATCTTTGGACTGGCCGTCCGTCAGGATGATGATCGATATCCTCCGGTTTTGGGAGGCCGAAGGATTCTCCGGAGCGAGTGGATCAGTATCGGCCCGGCCGGAGACCTCGCGTAACCGTGATGGCATCATACCCTTTTCGAGCAGAAGCTTGCGGATGACGTTGGCCCTGTCGGTGGACAGGTTCCAATTGTCGTAGTTCGCATCCAGACGGTATTGCAAGCTGTCGGTATGGCCAACAATCTTGATGTCATTACGAAATGCGTCAAGCGAACCGGAAATCGACGCCAGCAATTCCTTAAGGAGGGGAGTAGGGTTGCTGTTGCCAACGGCGAACAGGGGGGAACTATCCGAGTCGATCACTTCGAGCACCATGCCCTCCGGAGACATCTTGATCATCAAATGCTCGGAAAGCTGTTTGGACTTCTCGCCCAGTTCTTGTCTGAGGTTATGGAGATTCTCTGCGACTTCTTCCTTGCTGGCGCCGGACTGGGCTTCTTTTCTAGGTGAGTCGACAGTTTGTTGGCGCGTGCCGCCCGTGCCCATCTTGGCGTAAGTGTCTTCGGTGAACATGGAAGAACCGTTCAGTCCATCAGATCCACCGCCTGAGATCCGGCTGATCGGGATAGTCGGGTTGAAATAGTCGGCAATACCTTTTCGCTGATCTTCCGTGGTTGCGTTTAGCAGCCACATTAGCAGAAAGAACGCCATCATCGCGGTGACAAAGTCAGCATAGGCAACCTTCCAGGCGCCACCATGGTGACCGTCACCTTTGACCACCTTCTTGCGCTTGATGATGATAGGTTGCGTATTTGTCGATTTAGGATCGACCATTTGGTGTCCGCCCTGTGTTCAAGAATGTCCGTAGTAACAGGGCGAAATCAAATTACGGATAATCCCGGACGGCCGTTTGATGCGGTCTTGGTAACTATTCAGCAACCAAATTACTGAATTCCTACCAACGGAACTGGTATTCATATTTGCGGGTGTCTTGTGTCTTCTGTGCTGCAGAAAAAGATAGAAGCTGCGGGAGGCTTACCTCCCGCTGTCCGGCTGTGCGACGCGCTCTGGGCAACGTTATCTTCTGCGATCGGCCACTGGGCCAAGGATGTTTACGGCTTAACCATCATTCCATCCATTTCTAGTCAGAAAGTCCTAACGGGTAGCCAACCTGCCCAATCTTTTGAGGGGTCATATGCGTTTGTCTCTGTTTCGGAGGCTGTCGGTCCGGTTGTGGCCGTCGCAATCAACTCTATGGGTGCCCGCAAGTATGCGGCAACGCGGTTGCGTCAGGATGCAAGTACTCTGAAGAGCGCCCCGGACCTGTTTCTGCGGCTTATGTCCGAACATGCTGCGCGCGGATTATGGTCCCGAGTCGTCGCTTCGGCGACGCAGCAAGCGACCGCCAGCCCACCTCATCTCGCCGATTTCTCCGCCTCCGGTGACACATTCAGTCAAGACATCACGTACTTGAGCGTCGTCTATACGCTTGGCGGTGATGGTGGTGAAGACAGCTGGTTGATGGAAGGCGGTGACGATGCGCCAGAGATTCAGCTGGTCTTGAAGATGGATGACGTAAAAAAGCTTGTCCGCACACTTCAGGAACGTGTGGAGCCCAAGACCGCTCCTGATGAGACTGGTCGGGATGTTCTGCGGGAGCGGGTGCGGAGCACGACGGTCGTGCTCGATGCTGTGCTGGAATCCATGCCGATGACGATTGGCGAATGTTCACAACTGGAAGTGGGGCAGGTGATCACGCTACCAAATGCCAAGATGGACAAATTGGTTCTGAGCGCGGACACGGTCAGCGGCTCTTTGCCCATTAGTCAGGGCGAATTAGGTGCTTGGAAAGGTTTCAGAGCGCTCAAGTTGCGTTCGCCGGTTCCGGAAGACGTCATCAGAGAAATTGCGGAAATTTGAATCAGTCCCCGTGTCAGCGGAGGAATCGAAGGAGTTTGTAGGTGAACGCAATAGCAGGTCTGGTTGTCACGGTGGTGATGGTCTTCGGCGGGTATATGCTTGCTGGCGGACATCTGGATATCATCATGCATTCGCTTCCGTTCGAGATGATGATGATCGGTGGAGCAGCCACAGGTGCCTTTCTTGCCGGCAATGACATGACCACGATCAAGCATGCTGGTGGGGACATGGTCGCCGCATTTGCAGGACCCAAATGGAAGAAGTCGGACTATCAGGACCTGCTGTGTCTGATGCACGAACTTCTTAATGTCTTGAAGAAGAATCCAGTGGATATCGAGACGCATATCGAAGCTCCGCAGGACTCTGATATTTTTGCCAAATACCCCAAGATTCTGAAGGATAAGCGCGCGATCGAGATGATCTGCGACACCATCCGTTCCATGATCATGAACTTCGACAATGTACATCAGGTAGAAGAGCTTCTGGAGAAGCAGCTGGACAGCCTGATCGAAGAGAAATTGCACGGATCGCACGCCCTGCAGAACATGGCCGATGCCTTGCCTGCCCTGGGGATTGTTGCGGCAGTTCTCGGCGTTATCAAGACGATGGCATCCATCGACAAGCCACCGGAAGTTCTGGGCGGCATGATTGGCGGCGCGCTTGTTGGTACCTTCTTGGGCGTTTTTCTCGCCTATGGCATCGTCGGACCATTCGCGACACGTGTGAAACATATTCGGCTGGAAGAACATAATTTCTATTCAATGATTGGTGAGGTCCTTGTGTCGAACCTCCACAAAAACCCGGTCAATATCTGTGTCGAAGTGGCCCGTCGCCACGCACCGACGCGGGTACGCCCATCGTTCAATGAAGTGGAAGAAGCGATCCGGGGGTTAAAGCAGGCCGCGTGATGACGAGTCGCCTCTCCTTGCTAGCCGGGCTCGCCTTGATGGCGGGCTTTTCGGCGTTTGCTGAAGCGCCCGAAACAGCGGAAGATGCCGGGCGCGCGACCGAAGCAGATGAGCTTTCCGTGAATTTTCGAGAGTTCGTTGATGAGGCGATAGGGGAGGGATTGTTGACGCCGGCAGATCAGGCGCCGGTCTCCGCGTCCGCGCCCTCGGAGCCTACGCAATTGTTTCGCGGCCGGTTGTCGCCGACCGACGCTGCTGCGCCGGTAGAAGTCGATTCAGCCTGCATCAGCGACGCCGTCCTCGACCTTCAGGCTTTTGAGGAGTTCTCGACCTACGAACATTTCCTGAATTGGCGTGCTGAGCAGGTTGCCACGGGCATTAGCCTGACGCCAGCAGACGTGGCCATGGCGTATGTATCGATAGGTCTTTATGCTGAGGGGCGCCTTCAGGTGTCGGGGATGGAAGACACTGATAGTCGCTACATCCGCAATCTGTCTCGCCTGCTCGAGGACGGTTCGGTGCCTGACATCGAGCTGTTCGAGCAGGTCGCGGCCTGCAACATGTATGGTGACATCTGGTTGTCGCTTGCGCGCCTGTCGCTGCTCGACGAGAAAGGCGTGGATCTTCTGGACCTCAATCTCATGAGCTATCGGCGGTTGCCGTACCGGCTCAAGGTACGCACGGCCTCATTGGCAATCCCTTCTCTTGATCGCATGGGAAAAACCCTCCTTTCAGAGAAACTGATGGCGGATTTTTCGGCAGAAGAAATCAGACGGTCGCAGCGCCTGGCGTTTACCCGAGCGATGATTGACATGAACCAGGGCGGCATCGAGCGAGAGCGCCAGCTTCGAGAATTCCTCAATGTTCCAGAATTGCGCTCCGAGACAGCAGCCGTCCTCATGCGGCATGGCTTGCCGGTTGAGGCGAGCTTGCAGGACGAACTTGTTGGTGATCTCCTGAAGAATGTCCAGCAACTGCCGCGAGGATCAGATGTTCGCGCAAGTCTGGAGACGATGCTGAAAGGTCCTGGAGAAATTTCTGATTACGAAATGATCTCCGAACTTGCTGAGCTTCCTGCCATGCAGGACCCTGAAACACGCAAACTCTTGGGGAATCAGCTGGCCGCCCGTCTCCAGAAGGATTTTGAAGGTGCCGATCGTCTTGCCAGCCTGGCGGCGATGAGCGCCGTGGGGGAGAATGAAGACATACTTTCTGGCAATTCTGGTCACGATCAGATCGTCGAGTCTGCCGCCCGATTCGCAGGAAATATTGGCCTTTTGAGCGTCATGACAGCCTTGTCGGAAGACATTCCTGACAGCGAAGGCCTCACATCGGAACGGGCAGCCCTGGCCTTCCGCATGCAGGATTTCGCGAGTTTGCGAGATCTCACACAAACCCGATCTGACAATCCCGATGTTATGCGTCTTGCTGCCATGGCTGCTGTGCTGACCAACGACCGGGCCTGGCTCGCCAAAGTTGCCTCGAGAGTTGTGTTGGACACGCCAACCGTGGTCGACCTCATTGAAACAGATGCCGCTTCCGGCAATTGGATCCTACCGGCGGCAGTCTATTCAGCTGCAGAGCGGATTACTCAGGAAGACTATCGGCCGCGTATTGATGCCGTTCTCGCTTTGAAGTTTGGCAAGGCCGAACCGAGGCTCCAGCGTATCAAGTTGAGTGAGATTCCGGAACATCTCAGTCAAATCAGCGCGGCGCTAAACTCGAATTTTCAGGAGATGCCCTGATGTCCAATGCGATCTATGCGGCTCTGACCCGACAAGATGGTCTGCTTCGAGAGATGCAGGTAATTGCCAATAATATGGCGAACTCCAGCACAACTGGGTTCAAGTCCAACCATGCCATTTTTGCGGAGCACATTGCTGCCGTAGGCGACCAGTCTGAGAGCCTGTCCATGGGCAGCCTTGCCGGGCATAATTTCGACCTTTCCCAAGGCGGGATGAAGCATACGGGCGGTCAATTCGATCTCGCCATTCATGGAGACGGCTTCTTTGTTCTTGATACGCCGGCCGGCGAACGTCTCACCCGCTCCGGGGCTTTCCAACTGTCAGCAGAGGGCAACCTTGTTGACGCCTTTGGCCACCAGGTCCAGGGGGCCGGCGGCGGAGCGATCGCCATCCCGCAGGAAGTTACCAGAGTTTCAATTGCTCCCGATGGTACCATTTCGTCTGGCGAAGAAATATTGGGGCAGGTTGCGGTCGTCATGCCCGATGGCGAACTCAATCAAGAGGGCGGCACCATGTTTGCAGCTCCGAATGGTCATCAGCCAATCGAAGAGCCCTCAGTGATCCAGGGCACGCTGGAACAATCCAATGTATCCTCAATCCTCGAAGTATCTCGCTTGATTGAGGTGCAGCGCGCTTATGAGGCTGGTCAGACACTGATCGAGAAAGAAGACGATCGGATCAATCAATTGATCAAGACGATACGCCAGCTGTGAAGCTGGCTTAGAACCGTAGGGGAATGAAATGAAGTCATTGCAGATCGCCGCGACAGGAATGGCCGCTCAACAGATGCGCGTCGAAGTCATTTCGAACAATATCGCCAATATGAGTACGGCGGCCTATCGCCCGCGCACCGCCGAGTTCTCGGACCTCATGTACCAGCAACACCTGACGCCAGGCACGATCACCTCGCAGGTAGGTACCGTCGTTCCGGCCGGTATCCAGCTGGGTACCGGCGTAAAACCTTCATCGGTCTCCATGGAAATCACTCAGGGAAGCCTCCGCCAAACGGGCGCAGAGCTTGACCTTGCGATTGACGGAACGGGCTTTCTTGAGATCACGCTGCCGTCCGGAGAGTCTGCCTATACCCGGGACGGCAAGCTGAATCGAAGCGCCGAGGGTGAGATCGTCACAATGGATGGATTCCCGCTGGCAGATGGCTTGGTCATTCCGGAGAATGCGCGAAGCGTTGCCATCAGCCGAGATGGCGAGGTGGTAGCCTATTTCGACGATGGAACTGACGGGCAGGCCATTGGGAACATCTCGCTTGTCCGTTTCATCAACGAAAAAGGCCTCGAGGCCATGGGCGACAACATGTTCCGAGAAACCGAAGCCTCCGGTCCGGCTAACCAACTCGTGCCGGGGACTGAGGGAATGGGGCTTCTTCGCCAAGGCTTTCTCGAGGAATCCAGCGTCGACGTGGTTCAGGAAATTTCGGAATTGATCGAAGCCCAGCGAGGCTATGAGCTTAACTCAAAGGTTATTACCGCAGCTGACGAGATGTTGGCTGCCACAACACGAGTGAGGTAACAGAATGATACCAGCTATTGCTTTGGGATTAGGGCTGGCGGCGCAAATGCTTGGTGGCTCGTCGCTCGTGGTCAAGGAAGTTATTCGCGCCGGCGACACGGTTACGGCCGCCAACATATCGACGGAGACGGGTGCTTTGGTCGACACCGATAACCCTCTGCTCGGCCGAGAAGTTCGCCGCACGGTGTATGTCGGGCAAGAATTGTCGATGGATGATACGCGCCCCGCGCGCCTTGTGCGCCGCAACCAACTCGTGACGGTAAAATTCGTCAGCGGAGCATTGGAAATCACGACGACTGGCCGAGCGATGGGGGAGGCGACTGAAGATGAAGCAGTCGCGATCCTGAATTTGAATTCGAAGAAGATCGTAAACGGTATTGTTCAGAAAGACGGATGGGTGCTTGTGCAATGAAACATTATCTTACATTCACCGCAGCATTCCTTGGTCTCACAGCCTGCGGCTCTGTGCCTTCGGCAGATGCAACATTCGACATGACTGCACCTGCGACCACCATGCCGGCGGTGATGCAGCAGGCCTATGTTGAGCCCGAAGGTACAAGCGATGCGTCGCTTTGGACTACCGCTCCTAATGCTCTGCTCAGCATGCGCCGAGCAAAGGCTATCGGCGACCTGCTGACTGTCGTTGTTGAGATGGACGATCAGGCAAGCCTGCAGAGCTCTCTTTCCCGGAATCGCAATAGCAGTGCTGACGTGAATGTCGATGCGCTGTTCGGTTTGCCGGAGTGGGCAAACGGTGTGCTGCCTGGCGGGGCGTCATTGTCACCTGGCGTCGACTATAATCGTGGCTCGTCAATGGACGGAAGTGGTGCGATGAATCGGGCCGAGAAGATCGCCTTTACGCTTGCGGCACGCGTAGTTGCGATGGAGCCGAATGGCAACCTGGTCATTCAGGGCTACCAGCAAACGCGCGTAAGCAACGAGGTTCGCATGCTGACGGTAAGCGGCGTAATTCGATCACAAGATATCACCCGGACCAATACGGTAACCTATGAGAAGATCGCAGATGCGCAGATTTCATACCTCAATAGCGGTGATGCGACATCGGTTCCGCAACAGCGGATTGGCCAGAAAATTATCGACAAGGTCGTACCGTTCTAGGATCCTGAAATGAAGCAAATCGTTCCTTCTATTGTAGCCTTGCTCGCAATTTCTGCTGGCGGTGGCGGTGCCTATTTTCTGAAGTCCGGTTCCTCGCCTTCGCCGGTGCCAGCGGCTGAGCACGAGAGTGATGGCCAGGAGAGTGATGAACACGCGGCGCCCAAGAAGGAAAAAAAGGCCAAGAAGGAAAAAGACTCCCACGGAAAAAGTGACAAGCACGGCGCTGCTGACAGTGGCGAAGTGACATATTACAAGTTCACGCGGGAGTTCGTCGTCCCCATGATTGAGGATGATCGGGTGCAAAGCCTTGTGATCCTGAACCTCAACCTCGAAGTCGACACAAGTATTTCGCAAGAGTTGTTTTCCAAAGAGCCCGTCCTGCGCGACAACATCATGACCACTTTGGTGAAACTGAGTAGTGGGGGGCGGACGCTTAACTCTATCACCGATGTCGACAATTATGAGACGTTGCGCGCCATGATCCTTACGAACCTCCAGAACGAGATTCCGAACGGCATTCATAACGTGCTGATACTGGATATGGCCCGTCAGGATCTGTGATCTGCCATTTGCCTGACATAGCTAGGATCTGCGGGCTTTTTTAGTTAGCTCATAGCCCCGGAATATTTGTTCACGCTCGTCAGGTCGGCTGATAGATGAGATGAGGTTCCGAAGCGGAGCCCGCCATTCTCGGTTGAGACATCGGTGATGGTGGTAATGACCTGAGGCGCTCCCAATCCGATGTATTCTTCACCTCGGTAATAGTCGATGTTGAACTCGAAAATCTCATCGTTCGTAATGGTGTCACCGGAATTGGTCTGACCATTCCATGTGTGGACTCCGTCTTCCATGTCCAGCTTTTCAGACCAGACAAGCTCTCCCTCCGAGTCCCGCACGGTCAGGTATGCGTCGTCAGCGTCGGTAGGCGTGTTGGCCAGATAGCGGATTTCGGAGCCTGTGTATGGCACCCATGATGACTCAACCGTTACGGTCTCGCCCAGCCATTCACTGGCGAACATTGTGTGGAGTTCTCCGATCAATGACGAAATTCCACCCAGCGCAGAGTTTGTTTGAACCTGCTGTTCAAGCGAGGAAAACGTCGCGAGCTGGTCAACAAACTGTGTCGAATCCATTGGGGAGAGTGGGTCTTGATTCTGAACCTGCGCAGTGAGCAGTTTGATGAAGTTATTAAACTCCTCACCAAATTGTTGGGTAGCTGCCGAAGAGGCAATCGTCTGCGTTTGCGCGGCGGTGGTCGATTCGATCGTGCTCATGAATTCGAACTCCTATACCCGTATATCCAGGCCGTTGGTGACGGTGCTGGAGGGGGTGGCTTGTTGAAGGGTGGATGCAGCGACGGCCAAACTATCTGGGTCGCTGTCCAGGGCGTCGGCGTCAGTGTTCGACCAGCTTTGAGCCGGGTTCTGATCAGAGGGTTGCTCGCGAAAGGTCATATCCTGGCTAGACAAGCCGTGCTCGTCGAGGATCGAGACCAGCTCCGGGTGAAAGGCCCGTATTCGGCGAATCGCTTCGGCTGAATCTGCTGTGACCAGCACGTGCTGTAGGCCTTGCTGGTCAAACTTGAATTCAAGAGAGACCCGTCCGAGTTCTGGCGGATCGAGCTGAATTCGCACGCGGTTCGACTGCGTGTCTGATGACAATTCCCGAGAAATGATGCTCGGAATATCGGCGGGTACAGCAACATAATTCGCTTGAGGTTGCGCGGGGGCGACTACGGCTTGCATCGAGGGGGTGGAGATCGTCGGCGTCGTGCTCGTTACGGCTGACAGGCCCAATGTAGATGGTTGCCCGGTGTCAGATGCCGGGCTGGCAAACTCTGTTGCCATTCCGGTTGCAAATCCTTGGACCGGCTCCATAGACCCTGAGGTATTGAGTGATCCTGGCAGGGGGTCAGGTGATTTCCGGTCTTGCGGCGTGCCGTCCTGAGCGGTTTCGCCAGATGGAGCGGGCTGTGGAGTTCCAGCGGTGTTGAAGGCGGTCTTCTGGGGGGCGGGGGAGGGCTCCAACTCGGATTCGCCAGCCGCGTCAGCTAGCGCACCCATTTCAGTGGCTTTCGGAACAATAGCCGATTCGATCAGAGCATCCGATTCGATCACCGCATCCGGTTCGATCATCGCATCCGGTTCGATTTCAGAGGCCTCTCGAGGCTCGGCTGGGGGTGCCTGAAACTGAAGCGGGTCATCAACGGCGACCGTTGCTGGCAAGTCCTCAATGGACGCATCGGCGCGCTCAGGTTCGGCGTCTGCTAGACCCGGCACAGTAGTGGTTTTGGTGTCTGCAAGATCCGGATCAACCATGGTCTTGGCGTCGGGTGCGCGCGGCTCGGACGAAGCCGACGCCTCAATTATTTCCGCGGCATGCGGGACCGGAATAGTCACGTCAGAATCTGTGCCTTTGACAGTGTCCGGATCGACATTTGAGGTGACCAGTGGCGCCGAAACTTCCGGGGCTTCCTCAAGTTTTGCGAAGTCGGTTGCCTCAAGGTCGGCTGGATCAAGCTCTACATCTATGACGTTTTCAGATTCCAGATTCAGAAAGGCGATCGGCGACGCATTTGCGGTATCAGTGTTTACGCTCGCCATCATGACCTGATCTGGCGCTTCACCTTCAATAGTATCTTGTTCTGCTAAATGCTTCTGAAAAGCCTTGCCTAGTTCTCCATCCGCTAACGGAGATGCATTTGGCGCACCGCCAGATGAATCGACTGCGGACATTCCATCGAAGCTCAGAAAAGGCGTCATAGGTTAATCCAGATTAGGTTTCTCTTAACCCTGTTTGGCCCAACACTGGTAAAATAAGTTTTAAGCAAACGCGGTTCATTTCGCTGCCGCCAGACGTGAGGAGTGAGAGGTATGACAGATATTTCAGGCGCAGGCATGGGAACAGCGCCTCTGTCTGGCACCTCGCCCGCCGGAAACGGCGCAGGCAAGACTGCCATCGAAGAAATCGGTGTGAGGTTCGAACAACTGCTCTGGTCTGAAATGCTGAGTCACACTGGACTCGAAGAGGCCTTCACCCAGTCAGGAGGGGAGGCGGCTTCGGCGTTTTCGCGAATGATCATTGAGGCAATTGCCGAAGATCTCGCCGAAAAGCACCCCTTGGGGCTGAACGCGACCGGCATACCAGCCTCAAGCGAGGGCAACGAACAAATAGGAATTGTTACCGATGACTGACGCCGCGCGCGCCCAACACATCATGTCTCAGGTTGAAAGCGTCCTGTCAGCCGAGAAGCATCTTCTGCTCTCAGGTCAGGTTCACCGTGTCGTGGAATTGTCTGAAGAGAAGGTCCAGGCCATGGCGGCTTTCGAGTCTTTGCTTCAAGAAGCCGGTCAGATGCTGCGAGCGGAAACCCTTCAGGCTCGGCTCAGGGGTATTGTACAGGCAGCTAGTGAGAACTCCACTCACTTCCGCGCAGTTCAGAATGGCCTTCAGAACATGGTAACCAGGCTCGGCCGCGTGTCCCAGGACTCCTATGTGGGAGCCTACCAATCCAATGGATTGCAAACGCCATTTTCAAACGCCACCGGGAATTATCTTAAGAAGGCATGACGGTTAACTGATTGTACACGGGTCCTGTATACTCAGTGACGGCGAACCAAGATGGGTTGCGGGAATTCCCGACGTCAGGACGACGTGAGATCGAACCTAGGCAGCGACATAGCCGCTCGCCTGACGAACATGGGGTACATTCAAAATGTCCAGTATTCTGACTAACAATAGTGCGATGGTTGCGCTGCAGACCCTGCGCAACATCAACAGCAATCTCGAATCTGTCCAGTCGGAGATTTCGACCGGCAAAAAAGTTGCCAATGCGAAAGATAACGCCGCGATTTGGGCGATTTCGACAACCATGTCCACAGATGTTGAAAGCTTCAAGCAGATATCTGACTCTCTGAACCTTGGTTCGTCTACGGTCGGTGTGGCACGTCAGGCTGCCGAGCAGGTCACCAGCCTTGTTCAGGATGTCAAAAGTCTTGTTGTTTCCGCTCAGGAAGAAAACGTTGACCGGACGAAAATCCAGACCGACATTGATGCGAAGGTCGCTCAGATAACTACGATTGTCGGCGCAGCCCAATTCAACGGCCTGAACCTTATTAATGGTTCCAGCACCGCTGACGTGCAGATTCTTGCATCGCTTGACCGCTCGTCCGGCGGCACTGTCAGCGCATCATATATTGACGTTGAACGCCTGGACCTGTCGATTTCCAATACCGCTACGGCCGCAACGTTCGGTTCCACAGCTGTAGCCAACACTACGATCATCAATAACGACAGCGTGAACGCTGGGACGGCTGACACGCTGGCGGATGGGGCCAACCAGGACATCACGATTGCCAGTGTTGCCGATGGGTATTCCTACCGCATTGTGCTTGATGATTCTGCTACAGCCAACAGCATCGGCCAGCGCACCTTTGAATACGTTGCCAACGCCAATGACAGCACGGCATCTGTTGCTGCCAATCTCGCTAATCAGGTCTCTACGTTCCTGGATGCGACTGGCGATAGCAACTATACGGTTTCCCGCGATGGCGCCGTTATCAACCTTGCTAACGGGTCAGGCGGTACTCTGACTGTGACGGCAGCTTCTGCAACGGGCGGTACTGCAGGGACAACGACAGGCGGCCTTGGTAATCTTGCCACGATTGACGTGTCTACTTCTGCTGGCGCTACTTCTGCCTTGACTGCCGTTGAGTCCATGCTGAGCACGGCAATCGATGCCGCAGCTGCTTTCGGTTCGTCCCAGACCCGGATTGCTGACCAATCCGAGTTCGTTGCAACCCTGACCGACACCATGACCTCCGGTATCGGTGGTCTGACGGACTCCGACATCGAAGCTGCTTCGGCGAAACTGCAAGCCCTGCAGGTTCAGCAACAGCTCGGCGTCCAGGCGCTGTCCATCGCGAACTCTGCACCGCAGTCTCTGCTGTCGCTGTTCAGATAATTCTAACCGGCCCGGGCGCCTAGTGGCGCCCGGGTCACCCGTTTTGAATAAGAGTGAGAGCGTATGCAACAACTGGCTTACAAAGCGTATGGTGAAGTAACAAGCCGGACCGCGAACAGCGGACAGATTGAATACGCAATCTTTGAAGAAGTTACACAGGCCTTGAAGGCCGTCGATGCGCAGGAAATACCGCAGCCTACTGTATGGGCGGAGGCTATCGACCGGAACCTGAAGCTTTGGCAGATTTTGTCCATAGACCTGATGAGTGACGCGAACGAGCTCGAGCCCACTCTCAAGAAAAATCTGATCGCGCTTGCCGAATCTGTGCGCCGGATCAGCTATCATGTGTTCTCCCGCGAAGCGGAAATTTCCGAACTGGTCGAGATCAATGAAATCATTATGCAAGGCCTTGCAGGCCATGTTCCAAATCCAGCAATCATGGCAGCCAAATAGTGTCCGGACTAGTCCTCAAACTGGCCGCAGGCGAACGTTTTGTCGTAAACGGAGCAATGCTTGAAAATGGCGACAAACCGTCGACAGTGCGCGTTGTGGATGACAATGCCCGTATTCTCCGGTGCCGCGATGCCCTTAAGCCACAGGATGTCGATACGCCTACAAAGCGTGTCTACTACGCAATTCAGCTCATCATAACCGGCGATCTACAAGAAGATGACGTTCTTCCAGCCATTCTTGACGAGTGTGAGCGCCTGGAGGACGTATTTGAATCCATCGATCGCAAACTGCTGAGCGTTTTGCGCTCCATGCTAGATCGCGGAAACTTCTATTCGGCACTTTGCCACCTGCGCAACATCATTGCGATCGAAGCTGAACTCCTAAAAGTCGCTAGTTTGAAAACACAGTTTACTGAGCAGGCACAGGTCGCCTGACATGGTCTATCAGCCGGTCATCCCGATCACAGGATATGGCGGGTGGAAATTCCTGGAATCCACCTTTGACAAGCAGTTTGAAGGTTTCACAGATTCCGCCAGTGTTCGGAATGATCGTGAATATTTTCAGGAGAAGATGTCGTCTCCGGTCGCGATAGAAGACTTTCTTTCTGATCGGCGCCTGCTGCGTATCTCATTGACATCTTTTGATCTAGGCGGGGAAGAGTGGAAAGTCGGCTTCCTCCGTCACATGATGGAAGAGCAGGCCGATCCTGACAGTAGCTTTCTCAAGCGCCTTAACAGTCCGGCCTATACTGCATTTGCCACCACATTTACGGTCACCGATGGCAAAATCTCCCTGTCACAGGATACAATCGCGTCGCTTGCGGATGACTTTGAGCGCGCAGCCTTTCGTTCGGCTGTCGGCAATGTCGACAATAATATGAAGCTCAGCCTGAACTATGAGGCCAAGGTCGGGGATCTTGTCCGCGAGGGGTCCAGCGATGAGGCAAATCTCTACCGCCTTTTGGGAGACGTTCCGACCCGGACTGTCTTGGAAACGGCGCTGAACTTGCCCACTTCTTGGCAGCAGTTGGACGTCGACCAGCAGGCAGATATTCTGAAAGAGCGCGTATTGAGCGTGTTTTCTATCAGTAAGATTACGGACTTGGCCAATGAGGACGTCATGGACAAGGTACTCCAGCGCTTTCACACGATGGACTCGATCGCCAATGGTCAGTCCTCGCTTTCTTCCGGATCTGTGGCTTTGACGCTGCTCAACAACGCGGCGGGCTTCGGATCGACCGCCAGCCAGAACCTGTTTCTCAGCATCGTGTCGAGCTAGGATTTTTCGGCGGCCTCAACAGGGTCCAACAAGCCCTGAAGGTGCTGGAAGGCTTGTGGAATATGTCCGGTATTCGGCTCTGAAACGAAATTGTCCAGCTGCGGGAAGCGTTCGATGGATCGATCTCCGGCTGCGTCATGTCCTCGCTCATACAGATTGGCGCGCAGCATCGGCGCGATTTCTTCATAGAGTGCAATCGTCCGTCGGTAATCCTTGATGATTCTGTTTTCATCTGGTTTGGCCGCATCTGGTAGACATCTCGAGACACTGCGCAAAACATCAATAGCGGGATACCGTCCGCGTTCGGATATCTCCCGCGACAGGATGATATGACCATCCAGAACCCCACGGACCATGTCTGCTACGGGCTCTTCCATATCCGATCCAGCCACCAGGACGGAAAAGATTGCGGTAATATCGCCTTGGCCTTGCGCACCAGGGCCGGTCCGTTCCGCGACTTCGGCAATGGCGCGTACGGTTGACGGTGGAAAGGCGTTGAGGGCGGGAGTCTCTCCAGCTGAGAGAGATACTTCACGATGTGCTTCGGCAAAACGTGTGATGGAATCAAACAGGAAAAGGACCTGGTGCCCCTCATCCCGAAAATGTTCCGCAGTCGCGATCGCGCAGAGCGCGGCGCGTTTCTTGGCTCCAGGTGGGTCATTGGCAGTCGCAGC
This sequence comes from Hyphomonas sp. UBA3195, assembly GCF_002366485.1. Taxonomy (NCBI): domain Bacteria; kingdom Pseudomonadati; phylum Pseudomonadota; class Alphaproteobacteria; order Hyphomonadales; family Hyphomonadaceae; genus Hyphomonas; species Hyphomonas sp. UBA3195. Next base: position 103,502 of record NZ_DEXB01000003.1, on the reverse strand, counting down.
TACAATGACCGTTCGAGACAGGACGTCTTTGGGCAGAGTCTTGTGGACGAACTCATTCACTTCCCGGCTGCGTTCGCCGATCAAGGCAATGACGACGCGGTCCGCTTTCACGCCAGCAGCGAGCGAACCAAGGAAGGTAGATTTACCGACACCAGACCCGGCAAACAGGCCCATTCTCTGACCCTGACAGATCGGTAGGATCGTGTCAGTGATCATCCACCCGGTGGAAAGGCGCTGGCCTAGGCTTTTGCGGGTTGTGTTCGCCGGGGGAGATGCTCTCAGCGGGCGGCGAGTGGTGTTGGCGGCTGGTGCTATAGCGCTCTCGCCGGAAATCGTGCCTCGGTAGTCCACGATCTTGCCGAGCCAATGATCACCGGGCTCGACATAGGCTTCCTGTTCCAACACAGCTCGATCGCCAATTAGGATCGCATCAGATTCACCGTAAAGCATTGCTTTCACATGACCGCCGGAGACGGCGAGCACTTCTCCGAACACCTCACCCTGACGCGTGCGAACCCGAATTTCATTTCCCAGACGGGCGAACTGGCTGATCCCGCCAATCAGAATCAGTCCCGGTGATACCTCCGTGACGGTTCCCCAGATTCGGTACAGGCGATCAGGAAAATTGGGGGTCGGATGCAACAAGTAAACAGATCTCGCCTATTCGTTAACTCTTTCTTCAAATTACCCCGGCAATTCTTCCAAAGTATTAACTAGGAGCGATTCTGTGGCGATTCTCAATCTGGATGTCCTGAATGTTTACAGCGCCATGGCGCGCCATGCTGCTGAGAGTCAGAAGGTATCGGCGACAAATATCGCCCATGCCAACGATCCTGATTACAAGGCGCAACACGTCGAAGCCTTTCAGGACTTTCTCGCGCGAGCTGCATCAAGCGGAGCCGTCGATGCCGGCGACCCAGCTTTCAAGACGTTCGAGACGGATTTCGCAAACTCGCCGAACGGGAACTCTGTAAACCTCGAGCTCGAAATGTTCCGCGCAACCGACGCGCAGGGTCAGCACGAAATGGCGGTCTCAGTCTACACAAAGTCGCTTGACCTCCTTCGCACAGCCATTGGTCGGAAAGGGTAATTCATGGACTCACTCAAAGCCACGATGATGCAGGCTGTTTCCGGTATGCAGCTCCAGTCGAAACGAATCGATATCTCGTCCCAGAATGTTTCGAATGCCGACACGCCCGGTTACCGCCGCAAGATTCTGTCCGTCGAGCAGGCACCGACTGCTGCGGACGCCTTCATTGCGACACGCATCGAGCTCGATCAAACCGAAGGCGAGCGCAGTTATGATCCCGCCAGTCCGCTGGCGGATGCAGAAGGATATGTGACAGCGTCCAACGTGTCGCTGGTCACTGAAATGGCTGATATGCGCGAAGCGAATCGCGGATACGAGGCCAACCTGAACTCGTTCCGGCAGGCGCGAAGCATGTACCAGTCACTTCTCGATATTCTCAGGCGTTAAAGGGGGGCAGAATGTCCAATGTAAGCTTCAGTGCATACGCAGCGCTCGGTTCGATCAAGCCGGCCCAGGTTTCTGACAAACCAGCAACAAACCCGGCTGAAAAGTCGGGGGTGGCAGAGGGGTTCTCGACCTTCAAGGCTGCTCTGCAGGAGGCTGAGCAGACAGCCATGCAGACCGCTGTGTCCGGCGCGGATCCCCATGCCATGGTCGAAGCGCTAGCTCAGGCCGAGTTGGTCCTTGATGCCGCCGTGACTGTTCGGGACAAGGTCGTTGAAGCCTATCAGGAATTGCTTCGGATGCCGGTCTGATCAGGGCGGCCACACATGACCGAACTCGCCATCTTTGAAGTGTTGCGCGGTGCGCTCTGGGCGGCGGCCATGATGGCGCTGCCCATTCTTGCTGTCACGCTGGTGCTTGGGTTTGTAATAGGCTTGCTACAGGCGCTCACCTCCATTCAGGAAATGACGCTTACCTTCGTGCCAAAGATTTTGGCCGTCGTCGTCGTGTTCTTCCTGTCGCTTGGGTACATGACGCGCATTTGCCTTGATTTCTTTAATAATACCGTTCTCCCCATGATTTCGAATTAGGGCCGCCATGCCGACCTCACGCTTCTTCGATTTGTCAAAGCCGACCGCCATCCTCGCGATCGGCTTGATGGCGATTATTCTCATCATGGTATTGCCCGTCCCGGCTTGGGTTATGGACATCGGTCTCACGGCGTCCTTCGCGTTTGCCATTCTGATTTTCACGACCAGTATCTTCATCGAAAAGCCCCTGGACTTTTCGTCATTCCCGAGCGTGCTTCTGGCATCGCTGATGCTGCGCTTGGCGCTGAACGTATCCTCGACCAAACTGATCATCAGCCAGGGCCATACGGGTACCGACGCTGCCGGCAACGTCATCGAAGGCTTCGCCATGTTCATCATGGGCGGAAACCTGTTTGTGGGTCTGGTTGTGTTCGCGGTGCTGGTCATTGTGAACTTCATGGTCATCACCAAAGGCGCCGGCCGAATGGCGGAGGTTGGTGCGCGGTTTGCTTTGGACGCGATGCCGGGCAAACAGATGGCCATTGATGCCGATTTGGCTGTCGGCGCTATCAGTCATGAAGAGGCGCGCAACCGTCGTCAGAAGGAGCAGGAAGAAGCTTCCTTCCTGGGTTCCCTGGACGGTGCGTCAAAATTCGTGAAGGGCGATGCGATCGCTGGCTTGCTCATCACCGCCTTGAACCTCGTTGCGGGCGTCGGCTTTGGCCTTGCCGCACACGGGCTCAGCTTCACTCAGGCGCTGAACAATTACTCCATTTTGACCGTAGGGGACGGTCTCGTCTCCCAAATCCCTTCCGTTATCGTATCAGTGTCGGCGGCAATGCTTCTGGCGAAAGGCCGTGAGGACGGTGCAATCGATCTGGCGCTCGGCGCGCAACTGGGCGCGAATGCCACATCCCTGATGATCGTGTCGGGGATTCTCGCAATTTTCGCGCTGTTTCCGGGTCTGCCGTTTCTTCCTTTCATGCTGGCTGCAGCGGCGTTCGCGGCGGCATCTTTCTATATTCGCCGGCGGGAGCGCGACCTAGCCGCGAAAGCGGAAGCTGGCGAAATTGAAGAGCCGAAAACCAGCCTCGTCATTGGTGACTCTATTCACTCCGACGAGATCCACCTGGAGGTTGCCCCAGATCTGGTGGGCATGGTGCTGCAGGGGGCAGGTGGCTTTGAAAGTCGAATCGACAAGATTCGAAGGTATATTGCAGAAGAATATGGCTTCGTTCTGCCGTCCATCAGGATGACGGACAACCCAACGCTCGGGAAGAACGAATACCGCATTCGAATTCAAGGTGTGCGGGTAGATACAGGTCTTGTGCGCCCGGGCTCGCTGTTGGCGTTGATGGAAGATGGGCAACTGCCACACCTACAGGGTGAGAAGGTCAAAGAACCCGTTTACAAGGCAGCCGCCCGCTGGTTGCCAAGTACAAAGAAGCAAGAGCTGTCTGCTGCTGGTATCCCAGCGGTCGAGCCGACGGAAGTTCTCGCGACTCACATGCTTGAAGTCATTCAGGCAAACTTCACACTCGTCTTTACACGCATGGTTATGCTGGACACGCTGGATGCCTTGACTCATATCAGCGACAGCGAACGTGCTGCGTCCAACAGGCGGTTCCTTGATGAATACATTCCCGGGAAGGTTAGTCCTGAACTTCTGCTATCAGTGCTGCGCCTGCTGCTCGAGGAGCGCGTGTCGATTCGTAATCTGTTCCTGATTGTTGAAACAATTGCCGAGGTCAAAGCCCAGTCAAGCGCGCCGTCGCGCATTGTGGAACTCGTTCGCCAGCGGCTCGGATTCCAGATTGTCGATCGCCTTCAGGACGGTCAAGGCCGCCTTCCGCTGCTCCAGCTCTCCACCAATTGGGAACAAAAGTTCAACGAGCACGAAATCTCCCGCGAGGATGGCGGATCGGATATTGCCCTGCCTCCAGAAATGTTTGGAGAACTGACGACAGCGGTGCAGGCCAAGTTGAACGAAATGGCTCAGAAAGGTGTTGTTGCCTCCGTGGCAACCTCGTCCCGTCGGAGACGTTTCCTGCAAACTGTTCTGGCGAGCAAGGGCGTGCGCAACTCCGTTCTGGCGTATGAGGAAATCGGTTCCAAGAGCAAGCCGTACATCGTCGGCGTCGTCTGATGCTGGAAGGACTTCCAATCGGGCCACAACTTTCGGCCTGGATTATCCTTTTCATGCTGATCGTCGCCAGGTTGACCTTTGTCGTATTCCTGATGCCGGGGATTGGCGACCAGACCGTGCCGATGCGTGTGCGCATGTCGCTGTTACTGGGCGTGGCCACCCTGTTTGCCATGTCCGGCATCGTCACGGCACCTGTTGATATCTCAATTGCGAACTTTGTCGGTCTCCTGGGGGCGGAAACCATAATCGGGCTGGGCCTGGGTGTATTGCTGCGCACATCCATCTGGATTCTGAACATGGCCGGATCACTGATCGCCCAAACGATCGGGCTTTCGCAAATGCTCGGCATTGCGCTGGATGCTGAGGCGCAGACGGTGGTCTCGAACATGTTGGCCATGGCGGGTGCCGTCCTACTCTTGTCGGCAGACTACCATGTCAGCGTATTTGTTAGACTCGCTGAAATATACATCGAAATTCCGGTTGGGGGGCTCACGCAGTTCGATCAGTCCTTTGTCATTGAGGGCATGTTCAACGCCATAAAGTTTGCCGTGCTGATCGCTTGGCCCTTTGTGGCGATCAACCTGCTCTACAACATCTCGCTCGGCTTTATTAATAAGGCGCTGCCATCGCTGATGGTGGCATTTGTGGGCGCCCCCTTTATGATCGGAGCGGGGTTTGTGCTTCTGGCCATTTCGGTGTCAACTATTCTGATAGTCTGGATGGATCGGGTCTCCGGTTCGATCGGCTGGTGGTGAGGTAGGCAATGGCCGAGGATCAATCAGGTGGTGGCGAGAAGGAGTTCGAGGCCACCGAACAAAAGCGACGTGAGGCGCGTCGCGAAGGGAATGTCGCCCAGTCCAAGGAAGCCAATACGTTTGCCCTGTTCGCTGGCGTTATCATCGCTGCCATCATGTTCAGTGCCGTTGTGGCGGGGGCCATGTTCAGCGAATTTTCCGCATTGATGTATCACGCTGACAGCTATGCGGCGGACGTTTTCAACGACGGTGGCGGAGCAACGAAAGCTTGGCTGGCGCGCACATTGGTCAAGGTGATACCCTTGTTTGCGATCATGGCGGCCCTTGTACTCGCCACGCTGGTTATCCAGCAATCGATTGCCTTCTCGGCGAAGAAGATCAAACCCGAGTTCAACAAGATTTCGCCAACCGAAAACCTGAAGAAGAAGTACGGTACAAAGGGTCTGCTGGACTTCCTGAAGGATATGGCAAAAATGTTCTTTGCTGGCGGGCTCGCGGCTGTGTTCCTGTATGGGTTTGCACAGCATTACTATGCGAGTAGTGCGGTGGAGCTCAGCGATTTCTTCAATTTCACCTTTGGCCAGGTGCTGACGCTGTTCCTTATCTTCGGTGTGTTTCAGTTCGTCCTCGCTGCGATTGACCTGCCGCTGCAGCGGCAGCTGCATTCCAACAAGCTCAAGATGAGCAGAGAGGACATTAAAAAGGAGCAGAAGCAAAGCGAAGGCGATCCTCAGCTCAAGCAGAAGCGGCGCGAGAAGGCGTCCAGCATGAGTCGGAACCAGATGATGCAGAATGTCAAAACAGCGACCGTCGTCATGGTCAACCCGGAACACTATGCCGTGGCCTTGAAATGGGATCCGGAGGGGGGCCGTGCACCCGTCTGTGTCGCCAAGGGTGTCGACCATCTGGCTGCCAAGATTCGCGAAACTGCCACGGCCAATGATATCCCAATCTACCGGGATCCACCGTCGACTCGGTCCATCTACCGGTTGGTAGATATTGATGAGGAAATCCATCCTGACCATTTCGCAGCCGTTGCAGCTGCAATCAGTTTCGTCGATCGCATTCGCAAGCAGACCGGGGGCGCCCAATGACAGGTTCTCGCCCGAAATTGCTCAAGCTCGTCGCGCTGAAGCGACAGAAAGCGGAGCAATCCCTTGCAATTGTACAAACCGAGCTGCGCGATCTTGGGAAGCAACTGGATGCATTGCAGGAGGAGTTCGCCAGTGCTGACCAGGCGGGCGGAGATGTGCACGCAATGATGCTTTCAAGCCGATACGGTCATTCCAGACGGGTTCTGCATGATATGGATCGCAAGCGGTCGGAGATTGCGGATGCGCAACAAAGGTTCAATGCTGCGCGAGAAGAGCTCAAACGGATACTGAATTCCGAAGACCAGCTTATTCAGATGCGTGCGGGATCATGACGTCGATCATGCTGGCGTGCAAATCAAGCAGCGTTGGAGGCCAGATCGTCTGACTGAACACGATTACGGCCGTTGCTCTTGGCCAGGTACAATCGCTGGTCAGCCTGCTCGATCAGGCCGCTAACGGTCAAACCCGGCTGGTGCTGGGCAATGCCGAACGAGGCCGTGATGGCGCCGATGGGTGTCTTGGTTCCCTTCAGGACGAGCTTCCTTTCAGACATCTGCTCACGGATGCGATCAATCAACCGGGTGGCCTGTTGCAGGCCTGTTGCAGGTAAGATAATTGCGAACTCTTCGCCCCCATAGCGCGCTACGAGATCCTTGCCCTTGATGTTGTTGGTGACGATTGAAGCAAAAATCTTCAGAATTTCGTCTCCTACCCGGTGACCGAAATTGTCGTTCACGCGTTTGAAATGATCAAGGTCTGCCATTGCCAGACAGAGGCTCGAACCCTGTTTGTTTGCCGCCTCAACTTCTGCGGCGAGGCGTAGGTCGAAGGCGCGTCGATTGTAGATGGAGGTGAGCGGGTCGCGCATGCTTTCATTGCGAACCGCCTCGAGCTCATGTTGCAGGCGTTCGATCTGCTTCATTGAGGCCATTAGACCATCGCTGAGGCGACGACTCTGATCGGTCATCCGACGACTTTCCGACATCAGGCGCGCAACGGCAGAGGAGAGAGCAGCTGACGAGCTTGAATCAGACAGGCCGCGTTCAATCTGCGTCAACGCAACTTCGAACTGGTCGCTGTTTTCCATACTGGTACCCACAAGGTCCAGGATGCTTGAGAGTTGCTGTTCAACTTCCCGTCCGATGTTCTCGCGTTTGGCGTGATCGTCGGTAGGGCGCAAATGCATGTTGTAGACTTCGTCGATTTCATATTGGCAAAGCGCGCCCCGCTCCAGCATTTCGTCGACCGCAACCACAACCTTGTTGTCGGACTTTGCTGCATACGCATACATCAGCGCGAATGTGTTGGGGAATGGCGGCGTGCCATGTTCTGCAATCAACTGGCTGGCAGTATCAGCATGCTCATACACCTTGGCAAAGGCTTGCTGGTCCTCAGGACACACAAATACTGGCGTCTTGGATTCGCTCATCTGAACCCGTCCCCATCGGCAATTCATTTAACGTCGAGGTTTACCTTGCGTATGCGATCTTCAAATATCGTTAAATGTGAGCTTTTTATTCGCGTTTTTGCGCGGTCCATGCACCAGATTTATCTCCAGCTTTCGGCCGTTGTGTTGAGCTTGCAGTAGAAGTCGGATGCTTATTCACTTGAAAGCATGCTGGCATTGTTGCGACGGACTTCACCATCTTCTGAGATGGTACTTTGCGATGTTTCCGATCACATACCAAACTCCGTTTGGCGATCCCGGCGCGATTCGAACGCGCGACCTACAGATTAGGAATCTGTTGCTCTATCCTGCTGAGCTACGGGACCGCTTGAGTAGGGTCGGCTATACGGGAATAACCGGAAGGATTGAAGTCGCCAATTGTCGGTTCTGCGCTGCGACGCTGAGGATGGGCGATTGGTATGGCGCGATTGAAGATGGGCTGCATGACCCTTGTTGCGTGCGGTGCGCCGGGTCCGCTGGACAGTCTGGAGCCGGGAGAGCGCGGCCGGGTTGTGCGCGTTGTTGATGGCGACACGATCATTCTCGATACCGGGCAAAGCGTGCGGCTAGTCGGGATCGAGGCGCCTTCGGGAGGTTACCGGGATCACGCGCCGCAACCTTATCCTACCGAGTCCAAGCGCATGATGGAAGACATAGTGCTCGGCCGGGACGTCCAGCTCCACTATGGAGGCCTGACGCGTGACCGCTACGACCGGGCACTGTGGCCCATGCCCAGATTGTTGACGCGCTTGGGCCGACGCTCTGGCTTAACGCCGAGATGGTGAAGAGGGGCGGGGCCCGCGTGCGTGTTTACCCGGACACTGCGGCGGCAAATGCGCCCTTGCTGAAGTTTGAGCGTGATGCGCGTCGCGAGGAGATCGGCCTGTGGCGTGCTGTGGAATACCGCATTCCCTATGCCAGCGATTTACCGAAGGCCTATGAAGGCTTCCAGCTCGTGCGCGGACAGGTATCCGGTATGCGGGGAGCTGAAGGGTTTGGTGCAGTCTGTGACTTGTCGCTGCAGAACTCGGCACTCCGGCTGCAGATCCAGACGGCCGCGGCATCTTTGTGTCAGGAGGCGCTGGGGCTGGGTGTATTGGCGCGCGGCTATGTGCGAGGGGACGAGATGGAAATATCCCACCCGCTCAATTTTGAATTGGTGGAAGCTCCAACCAATTAGGTGCCGGGCAGCAGGCCGGATTCGTCCGGGTCTCCCACAATACGTTCGAGCGCGCGACGCAGTTTGCCGAGCGCCTGATGTTCGATCTGCCGTACACGTTCTTTGGAGATTCCAAGTTCGTGGCCTAGCGTTTCCAGCGTGACGGAGTCTTCGCACAGGCGTCGCTGCATGATGATGTGCGTCTCACGGGGGTTAAGTGCTTTCAGCGCATTGGCGATCCACTCCTTCCGGCGTGTCGAGTCGCGCGATTCCATCACCTGTTGCTCCGGAATGGGCGCGGCATCAGGCAGCAAGTCTTGCCATTCACCGTCGCCATCAACGGCCATGGGTGCGTTCAGGGATCGGTCAGACGCAGATAGGCGCGCCGCCATGTTTTCGACATCCCGTTCCGGCACGCCGAGATGTTCGGCGATCCAGGTCCGGTTTTCCTTGGTCATCACACCGTCGCCAGTATCATCGATTCGGGCGCGCAGGCGACGCAAATTGAAGAAAAGAGATTTCTGTGAAGAGGTCGTACCTGTTCGTACGATAGACCAGTTGCGAAGCACAAAATCCTGAATGGAAGAACGAATCCACCAGCTCGCATAGGTTGAGAAGCGCACCTTGCGATCGGGCTCAAAGCGGGCCGCGGCCATCATCAGGCCGACATTCCCTTCGGAGACGAGGTCCGGCATGGGAAGGCCGTAATGGCGGAATTTCGAGGCCATTGCGATGACAAGGCGGAGATAGGCGCGAGTTAACTCATGAAGTGCGCGTTCATCTTCTTCCTCGCGCCAGCGCCGGGCCAGTTCCAGTTCATGCTCGGCTTCCAGCATGGGGGTCTTCATGGCCTTCTTGACGTATGATCGATCCGCCGGGCCATTGGAGCTATAGGCGTTTGCCATGACGGGTCATCTCCTTCTGCGAGGTGGCTTGTTGCCAAACTAACACAGTCTCTACGGGCAAGAGCGCGCGCTGGATCAGATTCGTTCCCGATTTTAATCACTTTATGGAGAGCGCGATCACCGACGCAGCGTGGGCTTGACCTGTAGGTGGCATCGACCTTACGGTTTTCGGAACATTGGGCGAACAAAATTGAAGGACTCATGACGGATCTGGCAGATCTTGGTGTTCCGAACACGCGGGCGGGCGAAATCGTCCGAGGAACCCGGCGCTTGCTCGGCGGGCTCGGCTTTTTTGGCGTGACGGAAATGAGCCTAGCCAACAATCGCCGAGCGGACATCGCGGTGATTGGCCTGTCCGGTGAGATATGGATCGTAGAGGTGAAATCCTCAATTGCCGATTTCCGCGCGGATTCTAAATGGCCGGAATATTTGCCTTATTGCGACCAACTCTATTTCGCGGTCGCCAACGATTTTCCGCACGATCTGATCCCGGATGAAACCGGCTTGATCGTGGCCGACGCATTTGGCGGGGCGGTAGTTCGGGCGGCGCCAGAAGACAAATTGTCGGCAGCTCGGCGCAAGGCCGTCACCCTGCGACTGGCACGTCTGGCGGCCATGCGATTGACCCAGTCGGCAGATACTGGCTGGACGGCGGCACCGGGCTTGCTTACCTGACCCTCATGAGTCATGCCTTTCCCATTGCGACACGTGTAGAAGACGCCCTGAAGCCGGGCGTGAAAGTGGCGCGTACACGCGCAGAGGCCGAAGCCTTGGTGCCAGAGCACGAGATCGACTCGCTCGCGACCGATTGGATAGATGTCACCGAAGAAGAGGCCGAGGCCTACTTGTCATCGCATGCAGGTGAAAATGGCCCACACGGGCATCTCCAAAAATACGAAGACAATGAGGGCAACCCTGTCCTGGCTGTGACCTGGTGGAAGCTGGTCGATCAGGCGGGGATCATGCCTTTGCCGAAGGCACCCAAGAAAAAACCGGCGGCTGAACAGCCGCCGGTGGAAGATCATACCGATGATCTCTATTTCCGGTCTGGCCGGACCAAACCACGCCGTAAACGCTACATTGATCCTCGCCAGATGGACCTATTCAAGACCAGTTAGATCAGATTCTTTACTGCCTCGGCCACCTTGTCTGCGGTAATGCCGAAGTGTTCATACAGTTTCTGGTAAGGCGCGCTCGCTCCAAAACCGTCCATCCCGACAAAGGCACCTTTAGGTCCAAGCCAACGATCCCAGCCAAAGCGCACGCCGGCTTCGACCGCCACTTTTGGCAGGTCACCGCCGAGTGTGTCACGCTGGTACTTCTCGTCCTGCTCAGCGAACAATTCCATGCATGGCATCGACACAACGCGTACATGGATCTTCTCTTTGGCAAGGTCGGCCTGGGCCTGAAGGGCGATCTCCACTTCCGAACCGGTCGCGATCAACACGGCAGCTTCGCGCGACTTCACACCTGATGGAGAGATCACATAGCCACCGAGTGCGCTGAGGTTTTCGTCCGTATGCTCCTTGCGCGACGGGGCCAGTCCTTGGCGGGTCAGTGCCATCGTGGCGGGGCCTTCGGCATTGCTGAGCGCCACTTCCCAACACTCGGCCGTTTCAACGCCATCTGCAGGGCGAAAGACCCGCATATTCGGCATGGCGCGGAGCGAGGCAACTTGCTCAACCGGCTGGTGGGTCGGGCCGTCTTCGCCAAGACCAATGGAATCATGGGTCATGACATGTACCACGCGAGCGCCCATCAGGGCGCCAAGTCGGATTGCGGCGCGGCTATAGTCTGCAAAGACCAGGAATGTGCCGGAGTAGGGGATGATGCCGCCATGCAACGCCATACCGTTCATCGCCGCAGCCATGCCATGTTCGCGAACACCATAATGTACATAACGACCGGCCCAGTCAGACGGTGTCATTGCCGTGGTTGAAGAGGTTCGAGTATTATTGGACCCCGTCAGGTCAGCTGAACCACCAACCGTTTCGGGCACGAGATTGGTGATGACTTCCAGTGCCGCGCCGCTCCATTGACGGGTGGCTTTCTTCTCGCCGCCTTCAACCACAGCCTTCTTGTGTTTGATGATCGCCTTTGAGAGATTTTTCGGCAGGCGACCGGCCATGGCCGCATTGAACTCACCCTTGTGCGGGGAGGCCATCTGACGCTCTTTCCAGGCCTTGCGAGCCTCAACGCCACGCTCGCCGACTTTCTTCCAGGCTTTTTCGATGGCGTCTGGAATTTCGAATGGCGCGTGAGGCCAGCCGATGTTCTTACGGATACCGGCGATCTCGTCGGGGCCGTAAGGACCGCCATGAGCCTTGCCGGTACCGGCCAGCTTCGGCGCGCCATACCCGATGATGGTCTTGATCGCGAGGAAAACAGGCTGCTTCTGTTTCTGGGCCCATTTCAGGGCCGCCTCGACGTCTTTCTCGTCATGGCCGTCCACTTTGCGGGTGATCCAGCCGGAGGCTTCAAGCCGTGCGCACTGGTCGGTGGAATCTGCGACATCGATGTTGCCGTCGATGGTGACCGAATTGTCGTCCCAGAGGACGATCAGGCGGTCGAGCTTCATGTGGCCCGCGAGCGTGATCGCTTCCTGGCTGACGCCTTCCATCAGGCAGCCATCGCCAACAATCACATACGTCTTGTGGTCAACGAGGTCGTCGCCGAAGCGCGCATTCAGATGGCGCTCTGCCATCGCCATGCCGACGGCGGTGGCGATGCCCTGGCCAAGCGGGCCTGTGGTCGTCTCAACGCCTTTGGTGACGAAGTTTTCCGGGTGGCCCGGCGTATTGGCGCCCAGCTGACGGAAATTGCGGATGTCGTCCCGGCTGACAGATTTGTACCCAGTGAGGTGCAACAGCGAATAGATCAACATCGAGCCGTGGCCCGCCGACAGAATGAACCGGTCTCGGTCCGGCCAGTCAGGCTGGGTAGGGTCAAATTTCAGGAATTTCCGGAACAGTACGGTTGCAGCATCTGCCATGCCGAGCGGCAGGCCAACATGACCTGATTTGGCCGCCTCGACGGCGTCCATGGATAGGGCGCGGACGGCATTAGCCATGTCGCGGTTCGTGACAGCCATTCTGCTGGTCTCCTTTGGTTTGCGGAAGTCGTAGGCCAGACTAAGGCCGTTGCGTCAAGTCGCTTGGCGGATTGGGATAATACCGTTACTTCATTGTGTATATGAGTGAAATCGATCCTGCCATCCGCCAGCTCGACGAGGCGTTGTCACGACTGGAAGGCGCGCTCGACAGTCTGATGGCCCGCGCCGGCAATCCGGACGTGATCAAAGCTGAGCTTGCCGCTCTCGTTTCTGACCGTTCTGACCTTGCCCAGCAGCTTGATGCGTCGCTGGCGCGTGAGCAGCAATTGCAGGCGCTTGCCGACGAGGCGAGCGAAGCACTTGGCTCAGCCATTGAAGAAGTCCGCGCGGCGATCGGCCGGGAAGGGCAGCAGGATGGCTAAAGCGGATATCCAGTTGCGCGGCCGGTCCTATTCCATTGCCTGCGCGCCCGGACAGGAAAGCCGTATCGAGGCCCTGTCGAAACAACTCGACGCGCGAGTTACCCAGATCGCAGGCGCGGTGGGTGATATTGGCGATGAGCGCCTTCTGCTGATCACGGCGCTGGCCTTGCTGGACGAACTGGATTCAGCGCGCCGCTCAGCGCCCGGCAGCGCCACCAGCGAAGCCAGGGCCGCCGAAGCCCTGGTCAAGGCGGCAAGCCGGATTACGTCTCTGGCGGAACGCATGGAAAGCGGCAGCTGATCCCCGCGACGCTTTGCGCGTGGCAAACCGTCTGTCGCGCTCTATGCTCTCACCTTCATGCTGATTGAAAGGCTGCCTCATGCAAACCATTCTGATGACAGGCTTCTACATCGCGCTTGCGGCGCTGGTAATCGTGCTGGGGCTCGGCATCGCCAATCTGGCGCGGACCGATGACAATCAGGCAAGCCGTTCCAACAAGCTTATGCGCCTGCGGGTTCTGGTACAGGCTATCGTGATCGCGCTGCTCGTCGGTCTAGGCATGGTGGTTGGTGCCATCAAGATAGGATTCTGAGGGCAGCAACATGGTCAAGCTCGACAAGATTTACACGCGCTCCGGAGACAAGGGAAAGACACGCCTCTCGACGGGTGAGCCTGTTGATAAATGGCACCCGCGTGTTGTGGCCTATGGCACGGTGGACGAGACCAATGCCGCCCTCGGTGTGGCCGCGCTCAAGGCCGAGGGTGATATGCTTGCCGCCATCCGCCGTATCCAGAATGACCTCTTTGATCTCGGCGCCGACCTTGCCACGCCAGAGCGGGGCAAGCCGCTGGAATGGACTCCGTTGCGCATCATTGAAAGTCAGGTGCAACGGCTTGAAACCGAAATCGACGCGATGAACGAGCATCTCGCCCCATTGGACAGCTTCATCCTGCCGGGCGGCAGTGATCTCGCCGCGCACTTCCATGTCGCGCGGACGCTGTGCCGCAGGGCCGAGCGGGAAGTGGCGGAAGTATTTGCGATGGAAGACGAAATCGTCAGCCCTGAGGCGCTTGCCTATATCAATCGCTTGTCAGACTGGATTTTCGTCGCAGGCCGTGTCGCAAACAATAATGGCGCAGATGATGTGAAATGGGTGCCGGGCGCCAACCGCTAGGCGCGCTGTGTCTCTTGCACTTCAGCCATCAGGCCGAACAATTCGATCACGGGTGTAACCACGCCGTCCCCGCGATACTCCCGGTAGAGCGTATCGACATTGACGGCGATGCGTTCGGCGTCGCCCCAGCTTGAATAGTCCCCGAGGGCAATATCCAGCGCAGCGTCGCGCGCACTTAGACCAGCTTCAAATCGCTTGCGCGCTTCTGTGTCGACGAATTTCAGATATTCGGCAACGCGTCGCACACCCGCCTTGTCCGTCACCGGACCATGCCCAGGAACGATAACATCGACATCCATCTCGCAAATTCGGTTGCAAGCGCCGATCCAGTTGGAGACCGGGCCAGCCCACATCAGTGGAGTGCCTTCAATGAACAGGATGTCGCCGGTGAAGACCGTCTTGTCATCCGGCACATGCACCAGCACATCGCCAGCTGTATGAGCCGGGCCGACTTCAATCAACTCAATCGCCTTGTCACCGACTTTCAAGTCCATTTGGCCTGTAAATGTCTGAGTCGGCGCGCGCTCTTCCACACTATCGAAATCGAACGGCGCAAAGATGTCGGCAAAATAGCTGCCGGCAGGCCCGAGCTGTCCGCCGAGCTTTTTGAACTGGGCAAGCATGGCAGGCGGGACTTCGATCATTTCCCTGGCGCTGGCCTCTGACGTAATTATCTCCGCCTGCGGACAGCAGCCATTCCCATGGCAATGATCGCCATTTGCGTGCGTATTGACGATGACACCAATGTCCTCTGCCGCAAGACCGGTCGCATCCTGCATCGCACCCAGCATGGTGCGGGTAAGCGGCATGTCGAACAGCGTGTCCACGAGCAGAGACTGGTCACCGTCCCGGATCAGGCCAGCATTGGACCAACCCCATCCGCCATCCGGCTGCAGCCAGGCATAGAGCCCGTTTCCCAGATCCTTCAGGCCATGTGTGTAGGTCCAGCGTTCAGCCATCATGTTCTCCCGTCCTCGCCCGCATCAAGGCAGGGAATGGACGGGAGGGCAAGGTCAGAACCGGTCGAGCAGGCGGCGAAGGTATTCGCGCTCTTCCTCATCATCGGATTCATTGTAGCGTTGGCGCAATTCTTCCAGGATGTCCTTGGCGCGCTGGCGTTCGGTGGCGTCCGGAATATTGACCTCTTCACCGCTGTTTCCCGGCCCGCCCGATGGGCGCCCAAATGGGTCGCTTTGCTGGGCGTCCTGTCCGTTGCGTTCTCGCTCCAGCGTGTCGAGCCGTTCGGCAAGGTCACGCGAAATTTCAGACAAGGCATTTGTTGCCATTTCCTGATTACGTGCCGCCCTGCGCTCATTGCCACGCTCAAGCGCATCTTCAGCCTGTCTCTGGGCGCGCCGAATATCTTCCAACGCGTCCGGATCGACCCGGCCTTCCAGGGCGTTCTCGCCCTCGATTCCGGCGCCCAGACCCTGTTCGCGGGCGAACTCCTCAACCAGCCGTCCCAGCCGGGCTTGTCGCTCGGCAAGTGACTCCGATTGTCCCGGCCCTGTACCTTCGCCCTCATTGCCTTCGGCAAATTCGCCGCCGCCGCTACCGGGGCGTTCGCCGTTCTCCTCTCCGCCGCCTTGTGGGGCTTCAGTCTGACCGCTACCGGCTTCTCCGCCACCGGGTTGACCGGAATCCTGTCCCTGCTGCGTGCCAGACTGTTGCCCGGACTGCTGGCCTGGCTGTTGGCCGCCCTGTTCCTGTCCAGACTGGCCGGGACGCTCGCCACGTTCCTGGGCCAGCGTGTCATCATTCAGCTGGCGCTGTTCCCGCAGGATTTCCGACAGACGCCGCATGGCATCGGTCAGTTCCTGTTCTTCGGGCGGCAGGTCTTCCTGTTCGCCATCGGCTTGCTGACCGGGCATGCCCGGCATGCCACCCGAGCCGGACTGACCCTGCTGGAATTCGAGATTCTGCAGCATGTTCGTGATGTCGGAAAGCAGCTGCCGGGCCTGATCCGTTGCGCCGGTCTCCGTGAGGTCCTGCAGCGCATTCAGCATGTCTTCGAAATCCTGCCCGCCGAGATCGGGCCCACCGGACATCGCTTCCTGATCCATCTGCATTTGCGGCTGCTCGCCGCCATTCGCGATAGCCTCGGCCATCTTGGCAGCGAGGTATTCATTGGCCGCATCACGGAAGGCTTCCATCCGCTGCTTGATCTCGTCTTCAGAGGCCCCGTCCCGCAAGGCCTGCTCCAGTGCACGCCGCGCCGCTTCCAGCCGTCTCAGGGCATCTGCGGCGCTGCCATACTCCGCGCGCAGAGCTAGTGCCCAGAGCAGGGGATCAACCTGTTCGGCCTCATCCTTCGTGGCCGCTGCATCCAGAATACCCTTGGCTGTCCGGAAAGTGAGGTACACGCCCTGATCGCGAATGTAACGCTCGCCTTTATAGGTCATGGCATCGAGCATCAGGGCGGCCTTCTGGATATCAGGCGGCGCGGTCCCGAGGCGGTTTGACGCCGTGACATTCAGTGCATCCTGGCGCAATGCGTCTTCATTCTTTGCCAGCTCTGCATAGTCGCGAGGTTCGCGCAGCACAGTCAGACGCACTTCCTGAGCAACGCGCGCGATTGGATCGAGAAACAGTTTTTCCGGCAGCTTGAAGTCGACCGGTTCGCTCAGGCCGGTCTGTCCCGCCCCATCTGTGGCGACCAGGCGCAGCGTCACCGGCATACCAGCCCAGCGATGACGGGTCAGGTCCAGTTGGGTTATGTCCTCGGCCGATGTCGGCGCCGCACCAGATAACGGCACGGCGACATGGTCTGCGTCATCTGGCGCGGCTGGATTTGGGGTTTGCAGAGTGATCCGCAATTCCAGGGCCGAGACGCCATAGTCATCAGAAACCGACCAGGAAATTTCGGTCCGGTCTTGCCGGCCCATTTCAGGCGCTTTCACGAAGCGGGCCTCAGGGGCATCATCGGGCGAGGTCAGTAGGCGCCAGCTTGCGCGCTCGCCCCACCAGTTTACCGACAGGCGCGTGTCTTCCATGATCCGGGCGCGGGCTTCAAAGGCGCCATCGGGGGTCGGTTCGAATTTTTGCTTACGTGTCGCTTCGCCCTTCAGAACCAATTTCGGCGCGCTATGCGCTTCGGTGCGCAAGGTGACTTCCGAGCCCTCCGGTACGCGGACATTTAGCAGTTCTGGAGTGAGGAAAATGGGTGCGCGGCCCGTGTGTTCAGGGGGCGTGATCCACGCTTCGACCACCATGCGGTCTGCACCAACCAGGGCGCCATAATCTGGAAACAGGGCGCGATGCAGGCGCGCGCTCGCATCCGTACCCGCAAAAACGCCCATCAGGACCAGAAGTGCCGGAAGGACCGCGCGCATCCAGTATGGATCAAGGCGGCTCCACTCGCGCGACAGGGACGGCAGTTTCAGGCGCTGGGCTTCTTTCAACAGGCGCAGGCGATGCTTCTGCCACAGCTTCTGCGATCCTCGGCTCACGCTCGCCGGGCGGTCGGTTAGCGACGAGACAGGCCGCAGGTCTGACTGTCGGTCGAGCAGGCGAGCTGCATCCTCGCGGCTGACAGGCGTATAGCGCCGTCCGCCTTGCAGGATGAAGAGGATAGACCCGCCGAGAAACAGGATCGTCGCCACAGCGGCCATGGCCGAGCCCATGCGATCAATGACGCCCGCCAAGGCGATGGCGAGAAAGATCGCAACAAAGGTCAGGAAGGGCCAGAACGCCTTGAAGAAGGCGTAGACCATCAGCTTCCGCCGCGTGGCGGAAACCTTGGCGTTGAGCGCCTTCATGCCGTCTTTGTGAGCCAATCAGGAACCTTTTCGAGGGCGATCATTTCTTCAAAGTCCGGGCGGCGACGGATGATGTCAAATGACGACCCGTTTACCAGCACTTCCGGAACCAGCGGTCTTGCATTGTAAGAGGATGACAGCACAGCGCCATAGGCACCTGCAGACATGAACGCGATCCGCTGACCGGGGCGGACAGCAGTCATTTCGCGGCCCTTGGCAAACTTGTCGGTCGACTCGCAGATCGGGCCAACCACATCGTAGGTCTTGCGCTCTGCGCCTGCACCAGCCTGATTAAGCGGCAGAATGTCGTGGTGCGCATCATAAAGCGCCGGACGCATGAGGTCGTTCATGCCTGCATCAATGATCAGGAAATCCGTCTCCGGCGCGGCTTTCTCATAAAGAACCGTGCTGAGCATGACTCCTGCATTACCCGTGATCACGCGGCCGGGCTCTAGAATGACCTGAACGCCGAGATCCTGTGTCACCTCAGCGATCATCGACGCGTAATCAGATGGCGGGGCTGGCGCGTCGCTGTCCTTGTAGGGGATGCCCAACCCACCGCCGAGATCGATCCGGCCGATATCATGACCGGCCTCACGCAGGCGTTTGGTGAGGCCCACGACCTTTTCGAACGCGGCGCGCATCGGGACAAGATCGCCGATTTGGCTGCCGATATGTACATCAACGCCCACAATCCGGATGCCGGGCAGGGTGGCGGCTTCAGCATAGAGGTCTTCCGCATCGCTCCACGGCACGCCGAACTTGTCGCCTTTTTTGCCGGTAGAGATATTCGGATGACCGCCGGCCGCGACATCCGGATTGACCCGGATGGCCACAGGCGATTCTGCGCCGGTCATGCTGGCAACCTCTGACAAGCGCCGAAGCTCTGCGGCGCTTTCGACATTGAACTGGTGAATGCCTGCACGCAGGGCCAGCTGCATTTCCTCGGCGGTCTTGCCCACACCTGAGAACACTATCCGCTCGGCGGGGATGCCTGCCCTGAGGGCGCGCTGCAACTCGCCGCCGCTGACCACGTCTGCGCCGCAGCCTTCGCGGGCAAGTGTCGACAGGACGCCAATATTGCCATTCGACTTTACCGAAAAGGCGATCAGGCAATCCTGCCCCTCGAACGCCGCCGCGATGACGCGGGCATGTCGCACCAGGGTTGCGGATGAATACACATAACAGGGCGTGCCCACTTCATCTGCAATCTTGTTGAGATTCACACCTTCGCAATGAAGGCAGCCATCCTGATAAGTAAAGTGGTGCATGAATTACTCGATTTCGCCGAGCGCGCCATTGTCTATGGGCGTCGTCGGTTTGGCGTCTGGGATGACGCCGCCCCATTGATTGGTGATCGGGCCGTCTGGTTCGGTCGTGTCGAGTTCCGTCGCCACTGCGACCGGTTCAACCGTTTCGACGGGTGCAACCGCCTCGACAACCAGAGCCGTTGGCTGGCTTTGGCATGCGGCGCCGAGGCACAAGGCCGTAATGCCGGCGATCCATCGCGCGGCGGAGACTGGCTTGGGTGATTTCATGGAATGCTTCCTAAGCGCCGCCGAGCAATTCATCATCGGCTCCGGTATCGCTGCCTTCGTCTTCACGGTCCGGTAGGCTTGGCAGGTTGTTCTGATTCTGGTCCGGCAATTCAGCGGGTTCCAGACCATCGGTTGGCTCACCCCAAAGCGGGTCAGGGCGTTTCAAATCCCCGGTCAGGCCACACGCGGCCAGATTGGTAGATGCGAGCAGCGCCGCAGCGAGAAGAAGAGGGCGTTTCATCAATGACTACTCCAGTCGAAGTCTCTGTTTCCACTGTGCCACTTGTTCGGCAACGCGAACAGGGCTTGTAGCGCCATAAGATGTCCGAGATGAGGCAGACGCCTCAACTGTCAGCACATCGAATACCGCATCGGTAATTTCGGAGTTCACGCTCTGCATGTCGGCCAATGTCAGATCTGACAAATCGCAGGCCTTCTCCTCAGCCTTCGCGACCAGTTGGCCCGTGACATGGTGGGCATCCCGGAACGGAAGACCCAGCTCACGAACCAGCCAATCAGCAAGGTCGGTGGCGGTCGAAAATCCCTTCGCGGCTGCCGCGCGCATATTCTCGGGCTTGAAACGGATCGTTTCGATCATGCCGGTCATGGCGCGAACACAAAGATTATAGGTGTCGAAGGCTTCAAAGGTCAGGCGCTTGTCGTCCTGAAGGTCCTTGGCATAGGCCAGCGGTAGCGCTTTGACCGCGCCCTGCAGGGAGCTGTAGAGGCCTGTAATCAGGCTGGCCTTGGCACGGATCAGTTCGGCAGCATCCGGATTGCGCTTTTGCGGCATGATGGACGAGCCTGTCGACCAGGCGTCGGTGAGCTGCGCAAATCCGAACTGTGCACTGGTCCAGAGCACGATCTCTTCGGCAAGGCGAGACAAATGCGTCGCAGCGATGGACAGGGCCGCCAGTGCCTCCAGTGCAAAATCGCGCGCCGACACCGCATCCAGCGAATTGGCCATGGGGCGGGCAAAGCCCAAGGCTTCCGCGGTCATGTCTCGGTCGATGGGGAATCCGGTGCCAGCCAGCGCCGCAGAGCCCAGCGGGCACTCATTCAAACGCTCGGCACAATCGAGCAGGCGCGAGCGGTCGCGTTCCAGCATTTCGGCATAGGCCAGCAAATGATGGCCCAGTGTGACGGGCTGTGCGGTCTGGAGGTGCGTGAATCCCGGCATCACGGTTTCTGTATTCTCGCCGGCGCGACTGACCAGAGCGCTCTGCAGGCCAGCGACCAATTGCATGGCCTCGTCGAGTGCGCCGCGGGTCCAGAGGCGAAAATCGGTGACGACCTGGTCATTGCGCGATCGCGCCGTGTGCAGTCGGCCTGCGGGTTCGCCAATCAGCTCCTTCAGGCGCGCTTCGACATTCATATGAATGTCTTCGAGCTCCCGGCGGAAAGGGAACGATCCGTTCCTTAATTCCTCGGCAACCGTATCAAGGCCGCCCTGGATGGCTTCATTGTCGACCGTGGAAATGATGCCCATTTCAGCCAGCATGTCAGCATGAGCGCGGCTTCCAGCAATGTCTTCAGCGGCCATCCGGCGGTCAATATCGAGGGATGCGTTGATTTCTTCCATGATGTCTGTCGGGGTCGCGGCAAAGCGTCCGCCCCACATTGTCTGGCCTTTGCCTGTCGTCACTGCCATATCCCTTCAAACTCGTGTTGGAGACCGCGCCCCATGACCCGTCTGGCCTATATCGCCCTCTTCTTGATCGGCCTGATCGCAATTGTCTATGCGCTGATGAGCGCAGGGGGTGGAAAACCTTCAGAAAACAGGTTGGAAGCCTATGCGAGAGGCGAAATCGAGAAACTTGATTTCTCTCAGGCTGGAACATCCGCCTCAAACGCGCCCTTCTATCTGGAAGACGGCTCAGCCGTTTCGCTGGATGCGTTCATGGGGAAAGTCGTCCTGGTGAATTTCTGGGCCACATGGTGTGCGCCCTGTGAAAAGGAAATGCCGTCGCTCGGAGCGCTTCAGACAGCGCGGGGCGGGGACCGGTTTGAAGTGGTTGCGATCAGTGTTGATGCCCAAGAAGACCTTTCCTATGCCGCGCAGCGCCTCGGTGAACTGGGTGCGAGCAACATCACGTTCCACAGCGCAACGCCGGAACAGTATGAGATCGTCTACGATAGTGGCGTTCAGGGCTTTCCCACGACGATCCTGTACGATGCGAGTGGCGTGGAGATTGCGCGCCTGGCCGGGGATGCCGACTGGAGTTCTATCGAAGCGGTCGGATTTATCGACGCACTGCTAAAGAATTGAGGCTGCCAGTCGGGCCCGGGCGATCTGGGTTCCCATGGCCGGTTCAGGCGCAACCGCATCGACCATGACCGGACCGTCGCCGGGCCACATGCGGACCAGCAATTCCAGTTCCAGCACCAGGTCATCCGCGCCTTCCATATTACGGGCCACGTCGCGCGCGGTCGCCGCATAGCCATATGACGCTTGATAGGCCGGGGCGCGGTCGATCGCGGCATCAATAACGCCGACCCCATATTCGTCGCCGCAAAGTTCCAGCAGGAATAGAACAAGATCCAGCTGTTCGAGGCCTGTCGCCTCCAGCGTCTCGGCAAGGTTGGCCTTGGCGGCAATGAGCGCGTCTTCAACGTCCTCTGCGGGTGTTCCGGCTGTTGCGGCGGCGTGAACAGTCTCATAGACGCCGGTGTCGAAGCCAAATTCGCCAAATCCGTTGCGTTCCGATTGGGTTTCAAGCGACACCGCGTGATTGAGTTGCGCCGCTGCGAGGTCTGGCGCGCCCGCGCGGTAGAGTGCCAAGCCTGCCTCAATATGACCGGCGAGTACAGCGACGCGCTTGTCTGCCGTCAGGATGCGTACGCCGGCCGACGTGCTGACCTCATTGCCTGTCAGGGCGGGGTCCGTTTCGATTTGCAGTGAATTTTCTGGTGGCGCGGTTTCCGGTGCCGCCGTGCGGGCCGGGGACGGGTCATTGCACGCGGACAGGACTGCGTTACCAAGCAGGACTGATGCGGCAGCGGCCGTCTTCCGGGAAATCATTTTTGGCGTGGCTCCTGTCGTACGATCTGGGCAGAACCTAGAGACAAGAACGCTACGGGGCAATGCAGCGGCCTGGTTTGCAGAACTACGGGCTGACTTGGCCAGATGTTGTCAATCTACGGTGCGGGCTGCACCAGTCTGGCTTTGGAGCACCGCCATCATAGTCCCAGACTTGGTGGTTGCCTTCGGCCACAAGGCGCGTGGCGAGATCTTCACCATCGATGCTGATATCAACGACGAGCCGCTTGTATCGGTCGAGACCATAATCGCGTGTCACAGCTATTTCCTTGCCACGAGTCAGTTCGATCACCCTTTCCTTGGCGATATAACCTTGTTCGCGTTCGGCTTCGCAGTCGGCCCCGCCACGCTGTTTCAGACTGCGCGTCTCAGGCGCGTCGACACCATGCAGGCGGAATTTGGTGCCGCCTGGCAGGCGCCCGGAATCGCCGTCGGACCAATAGACGAGGCCGTCCTGTTCGATTGCGGCCTGAGCTGCCAGCGCGGCTGCGCCGCCGAGGCCGGCAAGAATCGCCACGGAATACAGGGCAGATTTGACTTGAATGCCGCGCAACATGTTCGTGCGTCCTGAAAGTGTGAGGCGCACGCTGGCGATGGCGGGTTAAGCGAGGGTAAACCGGTCAGATGTGGGGTCAATTTTGGAAATAGGGACCAAACGGAAAAACCCCGGCCAAAAGGCCGGGGCTTTCCACTATACGCATCATGCGAAGCGAAGAACGCTTACATGAAGCCTTTGAACTTGTCTTTGAAGCGCGAGACGCGGCCGCCACGGTCGAGCATCTTGCCGTCGCCGCCGGTCCAGGCCGGGTGCGATTTGGAATCGATGTCCAGAACAAGGCGGTCGCCTTCGCTGCCATAGGTGGAGCGCGTCTGATATTCGGTTCCGTCTGTCATCACTACGGTGACGAAGTGATAGTCGGGATGACCTTCTTTTTTCATGGCCTTCGCCTCTCTTGAACTCTAAGGACAACCGCGCTGCCATCGCTTGGGTGCGCGGGCTTGTCTCAGCCTGTTTTCGAAGTGGCGCGTGTAACTGAAAGACGCGACCTCTGCAAGAGGCTGCTGGCAGGGAATCTGAAAGGACTTATAGACGGGCATGACCGATACAGACAGCTCCTTCACAGAAGACCGCCGTGCAACAGAACCAGCAGGCGGCGAAGCGATCAACCGGCCCAAGGCAAAGTCGTTGAAACCACTGGCCTTGCTGATGCCCTATGTCGCCCGTCATTGGGTGACCGTGTCCATCGCACTCGTATTCCTGGTGGCGGCGGCGGCCGTTAGTCTCGCGATACCTTTGCTGCTCGGCAGCGCCGCGGATGCGGGCCAGGCCGCGCAGGGCAGCGCCGAGGAATTGTTGGCGCTGGTCGACCGCGCATTTCTCTGGGTTGCGCTGGCGGCCATTCTGTCAGGCGTGCTTGGCGCGATCCGGTTCTATTTCGTGTCACGCTTTGGCGAACGGATTGCGGCCGACCTGCGCAAGGATCTTTATGCGCACCTGCTGAAACTGTCGCCCCGCTATCATTCGCAGATGCGGTCTGGCGAGGCGGTGTCGCGCCTGACAGCAGACATCACGCTGATCGAAACCTTTCTTGGCTCGTCGGCGTCATTGGCTGCACGGACGCTGCTGACCACTACGGGCGCGCTGACCATGATGCTGGTCGTGAACTGGAAGCTCGGCCTCACCTTGCTGGCCATGTTGCCGGTGGCCGTTCTGCCCGTCATGGCGATTGGCCGGGTGATCCGGAAGATGTCGAACCGGGCGCAGTCACGATTGGCGGATGCGGGCGCGGAAGCTGCCGAGGCGCTAGACGCAATCGAACTGGTTCAGGCCTATAATCGGGAACAAAGCCGGCTGGGAGCATTTACCGAGGCGGTCGAGGCGACGTTTGATGCGGCGATGCGCCGGATCGGGGCGCGGTCGCTGATGATCGTTTTGGTCTCTGTGCTGCTGTTTGGCGGCTTTGTGGGTGTGCTCTGGATGGGCGCGCGGGCCGTCGCAACTGGGTCCATGAGCTTTGGCGATCTCGCCTCCATGGTGCTCTACGCGCTTTATGCAGGATCGGGCTTTGGCATGCTGGCGGAAGTCTATGGCGAAGTCATGCGTGCGGCCGGCGCGGCCGACCGTGCCGCTGAAGTGCTCAACGCTGAACCCGAAATCACCGCACCAGAAAACCCTGTCGCACTGCCGGGCAAGGTGACCGGCGCGCTTGCCTTTGAGGATGTTACTTTCCGCTATGGCGATGAAGCTGTCTCGGCGCTTGATCATTTCTCCCTGTCGGTAAAGCCGGGCGAGTTTGTGGCGCTTGTCGGGCCGAGCGGCGCAGGCAAGACGACGGTCTTTCGCCTGGCCTTGCGCCTGTTCGATGTGCCATCAGGCGCGGTCACACTTGACGGAGTTTCAGCCATGCAGGCTGATCCGCGTGACTGGCGTCAGCAATTTGCCTATGCGCCACAGGAATCGGCGTTGTTCACAGGCACTGCAGCGCAGAATATCGGCTTTGGTACCGACACGCCTGACGAGGCCTTGCTTGAGCAGGCTGCTCGCATGGCTGAAGCGTTCGACTTCCTTGCTGAAAAAGACGGGCTTGCGACGGATCTTGGCCAGAAGGGGAGGAGTCTGTCAGGCGGCCAGCGTCAGCGTATTGCGCTCGCCAGGGCGCTTGTGCGCGATGCGCCGGTGCTCTTGCTGGATGAAGCCACCTCAGCGCTCGATTCCGAAAGCGAAGCGGCTGTGCGCCGGGCCATTTCCAACGCCGCCGAGGGCCGCACCACACTGGTGATCGCACACAGGCTCTCCACGGTGCGTCGGGCTGACCGGATCATCGTGATGGAAAATGGACGCATCGTCGAGGAAGGCAGTCACGAGGAACTCGTGGCCAGGGGCGGCCTGTATGCCCGCCTCGCTGAATTGCAGTTTGCAGAAGGTTGACCCACCTATTTCTTGCGGAGTTTCTTGACCTTGCCATCAATCGTGAAGGCGAAGGCAAGTGACAGAACCAGCGGCACCCAGATGGGCAGTTCTCCCAACCCCGGCGCATCCAGCGCCGCTGCGAGATGATCGTCTACGCACCACCATAACAGCCATAGCCACATATCTTTGTTCCCTTCATCAAGACCCTGTATTTTCAATATAGGGAGCCCGAGAAAAGAAATATAGCAAAACGCTATTCTGCGGCTTGCAAGACGCGCGGCTTGCTGACGGCCTCTTCGGCCTTTGTGAAATCCATCACGCCATCGGCGATTGGCCCTCGGCGCAGGTTCTTGACGTCAGCGCTGTAGTTCTGGTGCAGCTTCCACGGTTTTTCCGTGTGCTGGCGGGGAAACTGGTCCATGACGCGTTGGAAATACCCAGATGAAAAGTCCACGAACGGTTCGGTCTGGTTTGGATATTGCTCAAGTTTCGGCATGGCCGACGTGTAACCATGCTGGTCCATGTAATTCAGAAGGCGACAGACATATTCAGATGTCAGGTCGGCCTTCAGGGTCCATGAGGCGTTGGTGTAGCCGAAGGTGACCGCCAGATTTGGCATGTTGGACAGCATCACGCCCTTATAGTTCAAGAGCCGTCCAGCATCTGTGCGGGTGCCATCAACGGACACGTCCACGCCATTCATGAACTGCAATTGCAGGCCGGTCGCGGTGACGACGATGTCGGCCCCGATCTCCTTGCCGGATTTCAGCTTTATCCCGTTGTGGGTGAACGTCTCGATGTGATCGGTCTCCACGCTCGCCTTGCCAGACTTCAGCGCATTGAAAAGATCGGAATCCGGCACGAGGCATAACCGCTGTTCCCACGGGTTATAGGACGGATTGAAATGGGTCTCGACTGGATAGTCCGGGCCGAGTTCTTCTTTCACCATGCCGATCAGCCGCTCGCGGGCCTTGTCGGGATTTGAACGGGTCTGTTTGAAGAAAAATTGCTGCAGCAGGACATTCCGCCAGCGGATGAAGGAGTAGGCCCAGCTGTCAGGCAGTATCTTGCGCAGGAAATTGGCGAACTTGTCTACCGCCGGGCGCGAAACAACATAGGTTGGCGAGCGCTGGAGCATGGTGACGTGCGCAGCCTTGTCGGTCATGGCAGGCACCAGTGTCATGGCGGTCGCGCCAGATCCGATGATGACGACTTTCTTGCCGGAATAGTCGAGGTCTTCCGGCCAATGCTGCGGATGAATGAATTGGCCCTTGAAGGCGTCTTCGCCCGGGAAGTCCGGCCGATAGCCCTCGTCATAGCGGTAGTAGCCGCCGCACATGAACAGGAAACGACACGTCGTGATTGAACGCGCACCAAATTCATCCTCGTGCGTCACATGCCAGGCTTGGTCGGGCGTGGACCAGTTGGCGGCGACGATGGCCGTGTTGAATTTGATGTGGGGTGTGACGCCATATTCGTTGGCGGTGTCCGCGACATATTTCCGGATCGAAGGCCCATCGGCAATGGCCTTCGCTTCGGTCCACGGTTTGAAGTTGTAACCGAGCGTATGCATGTCGCTGTCAGATCGAATGCCCGGATAGCGAAACAGGTCCCAAGTGCCGCCAATTGCGCCACGCTGCTCGAATATCTGATAGCCGAGGCCTGGACACTTCTTTTCGAGATGAACCGCGGCGCCGATGCCGGAAAGGCCCGCTCCGATGATGAGAACGTCGGTATCGGTATGTATCATGACTGCTTCCTGCCCATTTTTTCAGCCTATAAGGCCAAAAAATGACGCGGGTGTCACGATCTTTCTGGTGTCAGGAGGCCTTGCCGCTACGGAAGGGTTTAGTCCGCTTTCCGCGCGAAGGCCGCAGCATGGCGCAGCTGCTGTTCGATCAACGGATGGAGCTCTTCATTGGCAGCCAGAACCGAGCCGGTCTTCATGAAGTCGCCGCCATCGATTTCGGCAACGGTTCCGCCCGCTTCGCGCACCAGCACGATGCCTGCAGCAATGTCCCAGGGTTTCAGGTCGCGTTCCCAGAATCCGTCAAACCGTCCCGCGGCGACGTAAGCGAGATCCAGAGCTGCGGAGCCATAGCGGCGGATGCCAGCGCATGCCGGCGTCATCGCAAGCATTTCGCGGGCAAAATTCGCGTGCATTTCTTCGGCTTTGCCGTGCCAGGGCGTTCCGGTGGCCACCACAGCCTCATTGAGGCGGGTGCGAGCGGCAACACGCAGCTTGCGGTTCTCCAGCCATGCGCCGCGTCCGGTCTCAGCCCAGAAGATCTCGTTCTTCGCGACATCATAGACCACTCCGGTCAATAGCTTGCCTTCGCGCTCGAGCGCAATGGAGACTGCATAGTGCGGCTGGCCGTGCAGGAAGTTCAGCGTACCGTCGAGAGGATCCACGATGAATCTGTTCGACTTGTCTGTGCCTTCGACAATGCCCCGTTCTTCCATGACAAAGCCATAGCCGGGCCGCGCCTTCGCGAGCGCTGAGTAGATGATTTCTTCGGCGCGATGATCGGCGTTGGAGACAAAGTCTGCCGGGCCCTTCTTGGACACTTGCAGATTTTCGACTTCGCCGAAATCACGGGCAAGCGAACGGCCAGCTGCACGTGCAGCGGCGATCATGACGGTGCCAACGGGGGAGGGTTTGGACATGGGAGTTCCTAGTCGGAGCGACGGAGATAAGTGGAATCGGCTGTCTGGACGACAATGCGTTCGCCGGTGCCGACAAAGGGCGGAACCATGACCCGGACGCCGCCGTCACAGATTGCGGGTTTGAAGCTGTTGGCAGCCGTCTGGCCTTTCACAACCGGCTCGGTTTCCTGAACTTCGAGGATCACCTGTTCCGGCAGATCAACACCAATCGGCGTCTCGCCATAAAACTCAATGGAGACGGTCATGCCGTCCTGCAAGAAAGCGCCCTGGTCGCCGATAAAGTCTCGCTGGATCGCGATCTGTTCAAAGCTTTCCTGGTCCATGAAGGTGAAAGCGTCATCGTCCGCAAACAGGAATTGATGGTCTTTCTGCTCCAGACGGACCTTCTCAACGGTCTCGGAAGAACGGAAGCGCACGTTCGATTTCGATCCATTTAGCAGGTTGCGCAATTCGACCTGATTGAACGCGCCGCCCTTGCCGGGCTTGACCGACGCCGTCTTCAGGGCGCGCCAGACCGTGCCGTCATGCTCGATGACGTTGCCGGGCTTGATTTCATTACCATTGATCTTGACCATTGGGGCGTGTCCTTTTGAAGGTTTGGCGGGGGCGTAAGCCTTTGGCCCGAAACGGTCAAGCGGGCGGAGTGTTAATGCGGGACCGGTTCATGCAGGGTTTTACAGCGAGCTTGCAGCGTCAGGCCTTCGATGCATCGAGCCGGTCAAGAAGCGCATTGAAGTGGGCAATCGCTACCGGCGCGCCTTCAGGATGATCCCAGACCCCGGATGAGACCGCGAGAAAATCAGCGCCAGCTACAGCGAGCGGCTCGGCGTTTTCGACTGTGATGCCACCAATCGCGACACAGGGCACTTCCATGCTTTCCTGCCATATTTCCAGAAGGTCCGGATTCGCCTCGACCGTACCGGTCTTGGTGCGGGTCGGGAAGAACGCACCAAAGGCGACATAATCTGCGCCAGCCTCGCATGCCTGCATGGCAGCATGACGTGAGTTCTTGGCGGTTGCGCCGATAATCATGTCCGGGCCGACGATCTCCCGGGCTTTCTTGACCGGCATGTCATCCATCCCGACATGAACGCCATCTGCACCTATCTCGACGGCAAGTTCGGCGCTGTCATTGACCAGCACGGCAACGCCGTAGGCCTGGGCCATTTCTGTAACGGCTGCGCCAACGGCGCGGGTGGCGTCGACGTCGATCTCGCCGGTATCAGCCTTCAGGCGCAGTTGGAGACAGGCGACATCGCCCGCTGACAATGCCGTTTCCAATAGGGCTGCAAAGCTCTCCACATCTTCGATGCGGGGCGGAGTTATCAGGTAAAGCCGCGTGCGCGGGCGGACATAGTCTTCGGTCTTGCTCATGGCGCGCGCTATAGCGCAGGGCGTGCCTAGCCGGAAGTCTTCAAAACCCGCTGCGTGCTGGCGGGGTAGGCGTCGAGTGGCTTGCTGCGCCGCATCGGCCGGGGCTCGAGGTCGCCGCCGCAGTTCGGGCAGCGACCATCGAGAGGACCGTCCATGCAATCAGAGCAGAACGTGCATTCGAACGAGCAGATAAACGCTCCGGCTTCATCCGGCGGCAAATCGGTATCGCAGCGTTCACAGTTCGGACGCATCTCCAACATCACTGCTAGTCCTTTTCAGCTTCCACACTGGGTGCGGACGCCGCGGCGTCGATCAAGTGCTGCTCATACGCTCTAGGCGACCAATCGCGCCCAAGGAAATCATGCACGAGTTCGGCGGCCGGTTTTGATGATCCGGCGCTTAGGACCAGTTCCCGATAGCGTTCAGCGGTGACTTCGTCGCGCAAGCCGTTTGCTTCGAACTGCTTGAACATGTCTGTCGCGATCGCGAGTGACCATTGATAAGTGTAGTAGATCGCAGAATAGCCATCGAGGTGCCCAAAGCTGGCATACCGATGGAGGTCCGGCAGGGTCTCGAACGGGCTGAGGCCAGCTTCCTGTTCAAGCCAGATCTTCTCGAAATCGACCTCAGAGGGTGGGCGATTATAGTAATTCATCGAGACGCCGGCATAGGTCAGCTGACGGAGCGTGCCGAGGCCGGTGCCGAAGTCACGCGCGGCGTTCATCTTCTCGACCAGTTCGACGGGAATGATTTCGCCGTCGGAGTTTACGGCGAACTTTGCCAGCGTATCATAATCCCACACCCAGTTTTCCAGCATCTGTGACGGGGCTTCAATGAAATCCCATTCAAGGCTGCTCATGCTGAGATCGGCGTAGTCTGGTTGGCCAGAGAACATCGCATGGATGAGGTGGCCGAATTCATGGAGGAAGGTTTCGACCTGTCTATGCTCCATCAGACCGGTCGTATGATCGCCCGCAGGGAAGTTGCACATCAGTGAGGCAACTGGCACGCCTTCAGATGTTGGGCCGAACCGAATGGGGAAGGCGGCCGCGTGTTTGAACTTGCCCTCGCGGGGATGCATGTCGAGGAAGAAACGGCCGACCAGTTCGCCATCCTTGTAGATTTCGTGAGCGGTTACGGTTTCCTGCCAAATCGGAGCATCGGTCCAGTCACGTATCTCGACTTCGAACAGGTCCTGTACCAACGAAAATATGCCTGACCGAACGTCATTGTAGGCGAAGTACTGGCGCACTTCCTGGGCGTCGAGCGCATAGTCGGTTTGGCGAATCTGTTCTGAAAGATAGCCGCTGTGCCACTGGCTGACCTGCGTCGCGTCGGGATTACTGTTTTGTTGAAAAGCTAGCAGGCGTTCGTATTCGATTTCAGCGGCGTTTCGGGCGGCGGCTTCGACACCGTCGAGGAAGTCGATGGCTACCTCTGGCGAGCCCGTCATCTTGTCTTCGGTGATATAGGCTGCGTAATTTTCATAGCCCAGCAATTGTGCAAGTTCGTAGCGCTTCTCGAGCAGTTTCCGGAGTGGCTCTACATTCTCCGGATACGCACGGTTGGCCGAGGCAATGAAGAGGGATTTCTTCAAGTCTTCGTTCGGGGAGTAGTTGAAGACAGGCATCAAGTCCGGATAGTTGGTCGTGATGACGATCTTGCCATCCTCATTGGGCGTGTGGGCGTCGATATAATCCTGTGGCAGTCCCTCCAGCGCGTCGACTGAATCGACTTCGACCTGTCCGACAATTTCGCGGAGGTTTTTGCTGAACTCAGTGCTGATCTCCGCCAGTTCGGCGTTCAGTTCCTCTACGCGCGTTCGCGTCGCTTCGTCCTTGTCGACACCGCTGCGCCGATAGTCTCTCAGAATGCGGGACAACATGAGGGCGGAGCGATCATCGAGGGCGTCGGCATCAATCGCGACCATGCGTTCGTAGATGGGGCCGGACAGGGAGAGCGTCGAGATAATGCTGGCTGTGTCTTCCTGACATGCGCTGCCGACTTCCCTCAACGCTTCGTCCGGGTTTGCTTCGGCCACGATAGCCGCTTCTCCGTAGCCAACCGAAAAGGCGACATTTGTCAGCAAGTCAAAATCCTGAATGTCCTGAACACCGGGCGGCGTGTCGCGGGTTTCAAGATCGGTGATGAACTTTCCGGCGAGCAGCATCGCATTCTCGCAACGGGATTCGAACACTTCCGCAGAGGCCGGATTGACGACGAGCTCGGCCAGCATCGCGCTGGCTTCGTCCTGCAGACTTGGCGTGTTTGCCTCTGCCTGTTCCAACGCTGTCGGCTCGACGGTTGCCATGCAAGAAGCAGCCGCCAGGAGCGACAGCGCGGATACCGCGCCTGTTACGGTGTGTTTGATCATGCCTTTAAGTCCCCAATCGATTGGCGAACAAAAAATGCCGCCTCATGTTTAACATGGGCGGCACTTTGCTTTCGCGTCGGGCGCGAGTCTAGGACAAACCCGGCCTATCCGGCGCTGGATGCCGCACAAATGCAATCAATCGTGGCGGCAAGCGTGGAATTGAACTCTTCGTCGCTTTGCTGGGCCGAGAGGCCTTCGGTCAGGGCGCGGGAGAAGCTGGCAATCATGCCGGAATTATTGGCAAGCTTGGCGCAGGCATCTTCGCGAGAATATCCACCGGAAAGCGCGACAACGCGCATCACGCGCGGATGATCGACCAGCGACTTGTACTGGTTTGCTTTGGTCGGCAGGGACAGTTTCAGCATTACCTGCTTGTCCTCGCCCAGCGCGTCGAGCTGCTTGGCGATCTCGGCCAGGAGAATATCCTCGGCCTCGGCCTTGTCGGCAATCGTGATCGTGACCTCAGGCTCGATGATCGGCATCAGGCCGTGGCCCAAGATCTGGCGGCCAACGTCAAACTGCTGTGCAACGATGGCAGCAATGCCTTCCTGATTGGCGGCATTGATAACCGAGCGCATCTTGGTACCGAAGATACCCTTGCCGACCGCGCGTTCGAGCAGGTGATCGAGGTCCGGCATCGGCTTCATCATCTGGACGCCATTGGCTTCGTCTGCGAGGCCTTTGTCGACTTTCAGGAAGGGAACGACCTTATGGGCGTTCCAGAGGTATTCGGCGGTTGGCGTGCCATCGACTTCGCCATCCATGGTGCGTTCAAACAGGATCGCGCCAATGACCTTTTCGCCATTGAAGGCTGGTGCCTTGATGATGCGGGCACGCATCTCATGGATCAGGCCGAACATTTCTTCGTCATTGGAATAGGCGTCTTCGTTCACGCCGTAGAGGCGCAGAGCCTTGGGGGTGGAGCCACCCGACTGATCAAGCGCTGCGATGAAGCCATTCTTGTCGGCAATCTGCCGGGCCATTTGAGGATTGGTCATGATTTTAACGGGGCGTCCCTTGCATGCGTGGAATTTGCAAACTTTGCATTCAAGTACCGTGCCTGTCTTCTGGGTCAACAGGCTGACAGGGATTGATGTGAGCGCGCTCGCACCCGCCCGAATCTCAGGCAGTACGGGCAGTTTCGGGGGAAAGGACTGCCAGAGACGTGTGGGATTCAGGGCCTGAAATCGATTTCATCTGGAACATCAATTTTTTCTGACGCCGCGCAGCAAACCGATGAGAACGTTGTCATTTGCAGCCGCCTGCGCGATTTGCCGCAGGCTGTCTCAAAAGGGATCAGGCTTTGAGGGCTTCCACACCGGGCAGGGGCTTGCCTTCCATCCATTCAAGGAAGGCGCCGCCTGCGGTTGAGACGAAGGTGAACTCGTCGGCGGCCTCGGCATGATTGAGCGCGGCAACGGTATCGCCGCCTCCGGCGACGGCGATTAGCTTGCCGTCACTTGCGCGGATACCCGCGGCTTGCGCTGCTGCGACGGTGGCCTTGTCAAAAGGGGTCAGTTCGAACGCGCCGAGCGGCCCGTTCCAGACCAGTGTCTTTGAGTTGCCCATCGCGGCAACCAACTGTGCGACCGTCCTGACGCCAGCGTCGAGGATCATCTCATCGTCTGCGACCTCGTCCGTTGCGCAGGTGCGATTCTCGGCGTGAGCCTTGAAGTCCTTCGCGACAACAACATCGACCGGAAGCAGGATATTGCAATTGTTTTCTTTAGCGACCTGCATGATCTCGCGGGCGGTCTCAGCGAGATCATGCTCGCAGAGGGACTTGCCGACACTGATCCCCTGCGCGGCCAGGAATGTGTTGGCCATGCCGCCGCCAATCGCCAGCGAGTCGACCTGGGTGACAAGGTTTTTCAGAAGGTCGATCTTGGAAGAGACTTTCGCGCCGCCGACCACAGCCAGCACGGGACGTTCCGGCGTGCCGAGCGCCTTGTCGAGCGCGTCGAGTTCAGCTTCCATGTTCACGCCTGCATAGGCGGGCAGGAGGGTCGCGAGGACAGCCGTAGAGACATGCTTGCGGTGCGCGGCCGAGAAGGCATCATTGACGTAGATGTCGCCGAGCGCGGCGATTTCTTTCGCCAGTTCCGGGTCGCCTTTTTCCTCGCCTGCATAGAAGCGGGTGTTCTCCAGAAGGATCACGCCGGCAGGGTCGAGATCAGCAATGGCCTGCTTCACATGCTCGCCCTTGCAGTCGGCGATAAAGCTGACATTCGAGCCGAGCACTTTGGCGAAGGCGCCTGCAATCGGCGCAAGGCTCATGTCTGCAACGCGCTCACCCTTGGGGCGACCGAAATGTGCGAGCAGGGCGACCTTGGCGCCCTGGGTGCGCAGGGTCTGCACCGTATCAATGGCGGCCCGCAGGCGCGTGTCATCGGTGACGAGGCCATTTTCCATGGGCACATTGAAGTCGACTCGGACAAGCGCGGTCTTGCCGGTCAGATCGCCGGCATCGGCAAGGCGTTTGAAGCTGGACATGGTATTTCCTCCAGAATGCCCGGCCAACCGGGTGCGATGCGGCATGGAAAAAGAGCGCCTCCCGGTTGGGAAGCGCTCTGGAGAAGGGTTTTAGATGAGTTTGGACATGGCGAGGGCAGTATCGCTCATGCGGGTCGCGAAGCCCCACTCATTGTCGTACCAGGACAGTACCCGAACCATGGTGCCTTCGATGACCTGCGTTTGGTCGAGCGCAAAGGTGGACGAGTGCGGATCGTGGTTGAAGTCTGCGGAGACGAGCGGCTTGTCAGTATAGTCGAGCACGCCTTTCATTGAACCGTCAGCGGCGGCCTTGATGGCCGTGTTCACTTCTTCGACCGTGGTTGGCTTGCCGGCATCGAAGACGAGATCA
Organism: Hyphomonas sp. UBA3195; assembly: GCF_002366485.1. Taxonomy (NCBI): domain Bacteria; kingdom Pseudomonadati; phylum Pseudomonadota; class Alphaproteobacteria; order Hyphomonadales; family Hyphomonadaceae; genus Hyphomonas; species Hyphomonas sp. UBA3195. The sequence goes on along the minus strand of NZ_DEXB01000003.1, from coordinate 68,817 downwards.
ATCATCGAGACGTTTGGCGTTGGGACGCGGATGGCGGAACCGTCGAGCTTGCCCTTCAGTTCCGGCAGGACCAGGCCAACGGCTTTTGCTGCGCCGGTCGAGGTCGGGATCATGGACATCGCAGCCGCGCGGCCGCGATAGAGGTCCTTGTGCATCCGGTCGAGGGTTGGCTGGTCACCCGTATAGGAGTGGACCGTCGTCATGTAGCCGCGCTTGATACCGACCGTGTCGTTCAGCACTTTGGCGACGGGCGACAGGCAGTTGGTGGTGCAGGATGCGTTGGAGACGACGAGATCATCTTTGGTAAGCGTGTCGTGGTTCACACCGAAGACGATGGTCTTGTCAGCATTTGTCGCCGGAGCAGAGACCAGCACGCGTTTGGCGCCCGCCTTGAGGTGAGCAGACGCTTTTTCCTTGTCGGCGAAGATGCCGGTACATTCCATTGCGATGTCGATATCCAGCTCGGCATGCGGCAGGTCAGCGGGGTCGCGTACGGCGGTGCAGAGGAATTTGCGGTCGCCGACGATGATCGTGTCACCGTCCACTTCGACCGTCTGGTTCAACCGGCCATGAACGGAATCATACTGGAGCAGGTGGGCATTGGTGGCCACCGGACCGAGGTCGTTGATCGAGACGACTTCGATGTCCTTGCGGTCATGCTCGATGATCGAACGAAGGACGAGACGGCCAATGCGGCCAAAACCATTGATTGCAACGCGAGCGGCCATGAAAAATCTCCTTTGGAGCGGCAGGCTATAAATCTGCTGGCCCTTTACGACGCCCGCGCAATTTCGTCCACCCGCTGCCCATGCGGCCTCGCGCCGCTTACTGCCTGTTTTCGCTAACAGAGATCAGTCGTGGACTTGGCTTCAGCGGCCTCTTATGGCCTGAAGTCACGAGGAGGCGGTTTCATGCGTCAGGTAGGGATCGGAACGAGCGGACTGCGCGCGGGTGCTTTGGGCTTCGGTTGCTGGCGCTTTTTGGGACATGAATTGTCCCATGCGGAGAATCTTGTTGAGACCGCGCTCGATCTGGGCATGACTCTTATCGACACGGCTGACATCTACGGATTTGGCGGGGATGGATTTGGCGCGGCCGAGGTCTTGCTGGGCAAGGTGTTGAAAGCCGATCCTGCGCGGCGCACGAGAATGGTATTGGCGACCAAGGGCGGAATTATTCCCCCCGCGCCCTACAATTCGAGTCGTAAATACCTGATCGAGGCCTGCGAAGCGTCGCTTGCGCGGCTTGGCGTTGAGCAGATCGACCTTTACCAAATTCACCGGCCGGACCTGTTGACCCCTTGGGAGGAAGTTGCCGATGCGCTGGAAACGCTTCTGGCAGACGGCAAGATCGGGGCAGCAGGAGTCTCCAATTTCTCCGTGGCGCAAACCCGCGCATTGCAGGCACATCTGGGGCCGAAGCTTGTCAGCACGCAGCCGGAATTTTCCGCCCTGCATCTGGCGCCCCTGGAAGACGGCACACTGGACTGGTGCCAGGAAGTCGGTGCGGCGGCGCTGGTTTGGTCGCCGCTGGCGGGCGGTCGGCTGGCCGATGGATATAGACCGCAGCCTGATGATCCTGAAAGGTTGGTGGATGTGCATCAGGCGCTCGACAGGATCGCGGCCGGGCATGGCGTGAGCCGCAGCGAAGTGGCGCTGGCTTTCGTTCTGATGCATCCGGCGCAGCCCATTGTTTTGCTGGGCACGCAGACTCCGGCGCGCCTGAAGGCGGCGACGCGCGCGCTGGAAATCCAGCTCAGCCGTGCGGACTGGTACAGTATGATCGAGGCGTCGCGCGGCGCGGCGATGCCATGAATGGGCCCCAGCTTCAAAGTCGCTCTGCCGCTGATTGGGGGCTGTTTGCTCTGTTGACCCTGTTCTGGGCCGGGGCCTATGCGCTGACCCGGGTGGCGGTGGACAAGGGCAATCCGGATATGGGCCTGCCGGTGGCCTGGGTGCTGCCGGGGCGGTTGACGATTGGCGCGGCGGTACTGTGGGTGCTGATGTTGGCACGGGGGCAGAAATTGCCGCCATTGAGAGACCGCAAGCGCTGGGTGGCGATCATCGGGATGGGGCTCGCAGGCTCCGTCTTTCCCTTCTTCCTGATCACGACCGCTCAGGAGACGGTCAATTCCAGCCTTGCCGCACTTTATACCGCCGCTGTACCGATCTTCGTGGTGAGTGGGGCAACCTTTCTGTTTGCGGATGAACGGATGAATCGCGGAACCGCGATTGGCGTGCTGACCGGTTTTGCGGGTGTGGCTGTGTTGTTCGGGCCGGATGCGATGAAGGGGCTTGGCGATGCGAGTGTTGTGGCGCAGCTGCTGCTGATCCTCGCGACGATGAATTACGCCCTTGCAAGCCTGATGGCGCGCGGCGCGCCCCGGATCGAGGCCATTCCGTTCGCGACCGGTTTCGTCACGCTGGCGGCGGTGGTTTCGTGGCCGCTGGCCTTCACGGTGCACCCGTCCGAGGTCAATGCCGACTGGACGCATTGGGCCGCCGTGGTGGGGCTTGGCGTGATCCCGACGGCAATTGCACAGGCGCTGTACATGTACCTGATCGCGCGGACGAGCGCGACATTCTTGTCCCTGACGGGCTATGCGATTCCAGTGGTCAGCGCCGTGCTGGGCTGGGTCTTCTTCCGAGAGACACAGAGCTGGCAGGCGCTGATCGCGTTCGCCCTGATCCTGGGTGGTGTCTGGCTCGCCCGGCGCGGTGGGGGCGTGAAGGAAGGTTAGACCGCCTGTTCCTGCGCATGCGACGCCCGTGAAGGCGCTTGGAAGACAGTTGGGTTTTCATCGGGACACTTCGCGTCAGGTGTCGGGACGCGGCAGGCGGGTGCCGATCGCACAGGGCCGACGTGGCATTGTGACGGCAGGGGCTGACTGAAGCCGCTCGCCCCTTGGCACAGCCAAATCCAACTCCCCCATCGCCAGGCGGAAGCCCTTCGATAGCTCAAAGGCCAGCGGATCAGGTTTGATCGTTTCCGGCCCGTCCCCGACAGCGACAATATCGACCTCTCCGCGGGGTGATATGCGCACCATCATGGCGCGCATATCCCGCTGGATATGGCGCACGTGAAAGGTGAGGATCACGACCTGTAGCCAGATCCAGAACCGGTACGGCCGCAGGTGCGGCGGCAGGTTTCGCAAAGTGGCGAAGGCGTCATCCATGCTCTGATTATACCTCCGCCTGCGGAGGGGGAGGACAAGTCTTTTTGTTAACCCTGTTTTTATTGCATTTTTGTGACGAAAATAGGGGGTAAACTGTCATAAAACTCATACCGAACGCACTTAAGGGCGGGCATCATGACCCGTGCCAATCCTCGCCCTGATTATCGTTCGATCTTCATCTCCGATGTGCATCTCGGCAGTGCCGGATGCCAGGCCGATGCGCTGTGCGCCTTCATGAAGACGCATACATCCGAGCAGCTCTATCTGGTGGGCGACATCATTGATGGCTGGCGGATGCGCAAGAAATGGTACTGGCCGCAATCACACACGAACGTCATCCGCCGTATCCTGACGGC